>PWOG01000159.1 GCA_003557565.1 Desulfobulbaceae bacterium | reverse complement strand
TTGAACGCCCGCAACATCCTGATCGACAACCAGGGTGAAGTCTTTCTCATCGAGTTCGACCAAGGAAGGCTCCGGGCAGGGCTGGGGCCGCAGCAGAACCTCAAGCGCCTGTTGCGTTCGCTGCGCAAAATAAAAAACAGTCATTCCCCGTTTTACTTCGCCGAAGATGACTGGCGGCTGCTGCTTGAGGGTTATCAAGCCATGGCAGAAGGTACCTGAATTCCACGGTGTCTGCCAATCAAAACTGCCCGGAGGCGGTAAGTAGTCGGCAGCTTTTGGCCGGAGCGGGTGGAAAAAGGTGCCCGAAAGCGGGAATTGGTCCTTAAATGGCGGTCCATTAATTTTTCCGCCGCTTGCCCCACTGCCGCCGTTACCGCTTGAACGCCACGGTATAATTATTGCCTTGCGGGCGGTTTTCGGTTAAAAAGCTGGGTTTTGGCGGCGTGCTGACAGCTGCGATCATAATGATAACTGCAATGGTGTGATCAGGTTTGCCCAAGATTGCCATTTTCATATCATACTCCGGTGATGGCGGGGTAGAAAAGATGGTCAACAACCTGGCCGCAGGTTTTCTTGCCGAAGGTGTAGCGGTTGATATGATCCTCATCAAGGCCGGGGGCGGTCATGTCAAGGCCATTCCGTCCGGAGTCCGGATCATTAAACTGAATGCCCGGACCTCGATGTTGAGCTTGCCCAGGCTTGTCATGTACCTTTGGCGTGAGCGTCCTAATGCCTTGTTGGCCGCCAAAGATCGGGCCGGGCGGGTAGCGCTCCTGGCGCGATGGCTGGCCGGGGTGCCGACACGGGTGGTGCTGCGCCTGGGTATGCATTTGAGTCAGTCCCTGGAAGGGAAGTCGCGACTGACCAAGGCATTGCGTTATTATCCCATCCGCTGGCTTTATCCGTGGGCGGATGGCATAATCGTGGTGTCCGACGGGGTTGCCGATGATCTTGCTCAAGTTGCCGGCCTGCCCCGCTCGCGGATCAAAGTGGTCGCCAACCCTACGGTAACCCCTGACCTGCCCCGGCTGGCGGCGGAAACACCGGAGGACCAATGGCTTACCGATAAAGCCGGTCATCCGGTCATCATCGCCGCAGGAAGGCTGACTCGCCAGAAAGGATTTATCGACCTGCTCCAGGCCTTTGCCCTGCTTCGGCGACAGCTGCCCTGCCGGTTATTAATTATGGGAGAAGGGCCGGACCGGCAAAAACTGGAAGAAGAAATCGTACGGTTAGACCTTGCCGATTCCGTTCGCCTCCCCGGTTTTGTCCATAATCCTTATTCCTGGATGGCTCGGGCCGATCTTTTCGTACTTTCCTCTCATTTTGAGGGATCACCCAACGTTTTAAAGGAGGCGCTGGCGCTGGGAACGCCTGTGGTTGCCACCGATTGCAACAGCGGCCCGCGACAGATTCTGCAGGACGGCAAATACGGGCCGCTGGTGCCGGTCAATGATCCGGAATCCCTGGCCAGGGCCATGGCGCAAGTCCTTGCCGAGCCGCCGGATAGAACCGCCTTGCCGGAAGCTGTTGCCGACTACACCATTGAAGCCAGCAGCCGGGCATACCTGGATGAGCTGGGCATTAAAACTTCGGCTGCCGGGCAACCATGACCCGACGGCGGGGTCGCGCCTCGTGGCGCCGCCTGCGGCTGGAAAACCTGTACGGGCTATCAAAGACATGCTGATATCTTACTCCCATAATTTCCTCTTTGTTCATATCGCCAAAACCGGCGGGACCAGTGTGCGGGCCGCCCTGCGCCCTTACCGCTGGTCGCGTGCCTATACCCTGCCGCTGCTCCTTTGCAGCCTGTTCAGCCAGATGACCAGGCCGCGCCATAAGCTCGGGGTGAAATTTCCCCGTCACGCCAAAACCATCGCCGCCAAGGAGATGCTGCCGGCGGAAGTGTTCAATAATTTGTTTAAATTCGTCATTGTGCGCAATCCTTGGGATCTTCAGGTCAGCTCCTTTCATCATATCAAGCGGGAGAAGCCGGAGGTGCTGGCCGGGGTGGACACTTTTGATGAGTTTTTGCACCTGAAGTTTGATCCCCATCGAGAGTATAATTACATGCTCGATATTTCCGCGGAGCGGCAGTGGGAATACCTGGTTGACCTAAACGGAGAGATCATTGTCGACTTCATTGGCCGATATGAAAGTCTGCTGCCTGATTTTCAAGAAATCTGCCGGCGCATTGGCATTCACTGTCCCAGTTTGCCCCACGAACGCAAAGCGGTGAACCGTAAGCCTTATCGGCAATATTATACTGATGAAACGGCGGCTCTGGTGGCCCAACATTACCAGCGCGATATTGAACTGCTTGATTATTCCTTCTAAGCGGCCCATGATGATGGGCCGGCCTTGGGCATTGCTGTTTGCAACTTCTGGCCACAGCGGCGTTGATCGGATGGTGCAGAACCGGTTCCCGAATCTGGCAAAACCGCCTGTCTTGGCGCTGCTGCTAGCCCTTTGCCGGCGGCTACTGTCATCCGGTCTCAAGAGGGGGATCTGCGGAGGACATGGCTCCGCGATTATGGTCATCCAGGAGCCACCGGCTGTCGCGGATTTTCTGGAAATTTCGCCCCAATTCTGCGCCTCTGCCGCCAACATTACACCGATTTCAGGTTGACAACCCAGATGACAGTTGATAGAAGAAGTGCTTCATAAATCCCCTTGCTGCTTGAACCTTTATCTGCAACTGACTCCAGCCTGGACACAAATACTGCCAAGGAACGCGATCACCATTGATTATCTGCCACCGTCACCGTTTTATTTTTATAAAGACCCGGAAAACCGCTGGCAGCAGCCTGGAGATCGGGCTGTCTCGGGTATGCGGGCCAGAAGATATAATTACCCCTCTGTCTGCCCATCTTGGCGAGGAAGATATACGAAAAAAAGAGGGCGGCACAGGCCCCTGCAACTATTTTAAACCTGTTGGTGAACACCGTGGGTTTAAAGAGTGGCGTCGTTTAATCCTGCGAGGTCAGCGTGCCAGGTATGGACAACACTGCACTGCCCAGGAAGTCCGTCATATGGCCGGGGAAAACATCTGGTCGACTTACTACCGTTTTACCGTAGAACGAAACCCTTGGGATCGCGCTATTTCCCGCTACTGGTGGCAAAAATACCGCTGGGAAGTCAAGGGACGCAGCAATTTTCCCGGTTTGAGCGAGTACCTGCAATGGCTTAAACGTTACAAACCACACTTCTTGAGCAACTGGCACCATTACACCATCAATAACGAAATTGCTGTCGATCGAGTGCTGCGTTATGAAAACCTTAAGGAAGAACTAGAGCAATTGCGCACCGAATTGGGCATCAAAGGCGATATCAGCCTGCCGGCGCAGCGAGCTAAAGGCAATTTCCGCCAGAGCCGGCTCCCTTATAACGAAGTATTAAGCCAGGATGACCGGGAACTTATCGAGCGTCTATGCTGGCGAGAAATCGAGGCTTTTGGTTATCACTTTTAAACCCATGGAATTTTCAGGTGATTCACCGCTGCCTCATAATTTTTTATTGCTCCTGTGTCACCTTGGCTCGGGTCAACGAGAATCGGCCAGCATCCATGTGCCGGGCGGTATTTCTCAAACTGATGTCGCGTTGTCGGCAGTTTGCCCCCGGCCACCGCTTAAAGTTCAAAAATCGGCTTTATCCCTTGGACGCCATCACCCTTAACCTTTGCCTTTACCTCTTGTTGGCCTTCCTGAAATTAAAGGTCAAGATCAACCTGTCGATGCAGCAGATGCTCCGGCTTCTCCAGCTTAATCTCTTCGAGCGCCGGGATTTAGCGGCTTTACTTGCACCGCCTGAGTCACAATTTGTTGAATGTGGGCAGTTTTCATTGTTTTGAAATTTATGAGACAGCAATGCAGGTGCTTATAGAAGTTTATAATATGGATCACGCCCATGACTGATTATTCTGCCAGCACTTGGCTTAACGCCACAGATAATCTGCGGTGCTGGGCGATTTTTTCCGTTTACGCCATGCCTTTTTTGGCCCCCATAAGCACCACTCTTGGGCAATTTTCCCAGTTGATCATGCTTCTGGTGGCTTTAATTTTTTTGGTCCGTAACTGGCACACTTTAAAAATCTCACCGTTGTTATGGCTGACGGCAATTTTTGTGGGCTATGTACTGCTGCGGGGCACCATAGAAATTCTATGGGGAAGTCCGGAATTACGGGCTGAACATTGGGATGGAATGAATAGCTGGGTCAGGGTCGGCTTGCTGCCGGCGACGGTATTTGGCCTGGCACTGGTGGCCACTGGAAACTGGCAGCGCCACGCCCTTGGGGCCCTGGCGGCGCTGTTTATTGGTACCCTGTTGTATATGGGGCTGCATATGTCCCCGGATACTTTTTTCTCTGCCTTGATGGGACGCGGGCGCTACAGTTTCGACATCGGTAATCCCCTGGTGGGAGGGGTAAAAATAGGGGCCATGGTCATGGGTCTGTTATTGTTCTCCGGCTTGATATTCCAGGCCGTGCAACCCCGCCGGAAGTTGTGCGGGGCCTTTATTGTCCTGTGGCTGTTTGTCCTGGTTTTTTTGGTTGCGGCTTTTATAGCCACGGGAGCTCGGTCGGCCTGGGTTGCTTTTCTGTTTGCCATGGTTGTGGTGTCGTTGCTCTGGCTTGTGTTCGAACGGGAAAGAATCTTGGCCGGGCGCGCCGGCAAAGTTCTGGCGGCATCTCTTGGGGTCCTGATAATTATGATAACCGGGGCGTTGCTTACTTCCGATCAGCTTGAAAAACGCTGGGCCAGCGTCTCCGAATCGGTGGCTATAACGGTTAAGATCCCGCTGGGCAAGGGAGAATTTATGGATCTTCCCCAGGACTCGGTAGGGATTCGGGTGGCCCTTCAGGTGATTGGCTGGGATCTGTTTTTGCAGCAGCCTCTGTTTGGATACGGCCTGGCCGATCCACGCTATCTGCAGGTCGAGTATCCGGATTTGCCTCCTCAGCTGGATGGGAAAATTCCCACGATTTTTCATAATGCCCATATGGATCTTCTGTTGCGTTTGGGCTTGACCGGTTATTTGCTGGTGGTGATATTTTTTGTTTTATTGACCATTCACGCCTGGAAAATGCTAAAAACTCCCGGAAGGGAGCGCATTATGGGTTTTTATTTTATTGGTTTTGTCTGTATGGCCATAATTTGGGCCCTGGGCAACCAGAATTTCGAGCGATTCACCCTGATTCATGTTTATACGCCAATTTTCGGAATGGTGTGCGCAGGTGTTTTTGCCCGACAAATGTCGATCAAGCAGAGTGAGAGTGGGGCATGAGCAAAAAACTGGCCATTCTCGCCCCGTTTAAGGCATGGGGCGGGATAGAACGCAAGATAGTCATTCTTTGCCGGGAGTTTCTGGCCCTGGGAGTACAGCCGGAGCTAATCCTGACCCGCGGTGGCCAGGTTCCGTATCCCGATGAATTGCCCGCCGGGGTGCAGGTGGTTGATCTGCACAGTGGCGGCAAGCTGCATACCATTCCCAGGTTGATCCGGCACCTCCGTCACAGCCGGCCCGATGCCCTGCTCACAGCCAAGGATCATTCCGCCAAGGTTGCGGTGATCGCCCGCCGGCTGGGGGAGACGGAGGCGGCCCGGGATCACCTCCGGGAGGTCACCGACCCCGCCCTGCTCGAGCGGATCGCCGCCGACCCCGACCTGAGCGGACTCTAGCGGCGCCGGAGGGCGCGGATGGTCCCCTCGGCGTAGCGGACCATCCGGTTCAGCGACCGCCGCCGGTGGGGGTCCTCCTCGGCGCCGGCCGACGAACGCCATCTCTCCAGCCACTTCTCCACCGCCGGGATGGCGGCCGAGGTCCCGGCCCTCCTCAGTTCCAGGATGACCTGGAAAGCCAGGCCGTAGTCGGAAGTCCTCTCCAGCATCTCGATCTGGCGCTCCAGGGCCCGGGGGTCTCGCAGCTCGCCGAGAATCCGGGGGATCTCGAACTGCCGGGGGAGGGAGTGCTCTTCCCAGTCCTGCCAGATCAAGTCCGCCGGGCCGCTCT
>PWOG01000049.1 GCA_003557565.1 Desulfobulbaceae bacterium | reverse complement strand
CAGCGCACGGCGGGCCAGGGCTTCGCCGACAAGGGGGAAGTAGACGGGCCGGGCCTCCACGTCCAGGGAGAGGCGGTCCACCGTACGGCCCAGCATGCTGCGGGAACGAATGATTTCGATTTCCGCCGAGGAAAGTGAAGCGGGGGATTCACCCCAAAAGCCGACTTCCAGGCCGCTCAGCGGTGATTGCTGTTTCTGTTCGACCTGAACTACCGCGTTGCCGGAATAAATGGGGGTGGTGGTGAACAGGTAGAAGGCGCCCAGGGCCAATACCACAACGGCGGTGCCTAGAATCAGCCATTTTGCAGTAAGCAGGACGCCGAACAGTTCATGGAAATCGATTTCGTCTTTCCCGATTTCCGGCCGGCTTATTTCTTGTTCAGACATTGAGGTGGTTTTCCTTAAAAAATATCGCTAAACCGGGGTGCCGGGCACGCTCAGCGCAGCAGGGTTTCGGCCCGATCCAGGGTGACGATGGTCGGCAGCAGCTGGCTGAGCACCCGGTTCCAGCGGGAAACATTGGCGGTGGCCACATAAATCACGTCGCGGGCCTCCAGCTCGAAGGAGCTGGCAAGGAGCAGGGCGTCCGGCGCCCGGCCATCCAAATGATAGATGCGGGGGGCGTCCAATTCGCCGCGCAGCACGTAAATTCGATCACCGTCGGCCACGCTCTTGTCCAGCCCCTGGACATTGCTCAAGGCCTCGGCCAGGCTGAGGCGGCCGTTATGGCGGGGCAGGGTGCTGGGCTGAGCCACTTCTCCCAGCACGAACACCTTGTCATCACTGCGGTCCGGCACGTAAAGCTGGTCGCCGTCCTGGAGCGTCAGGCTCCAGGCGGGATCGCCCCGGTGCAGGGAAAGCAGATCAAGCTCCATCCGCTGGTCATCGCGAATGAACACCACGTTGCGCTGGTCGGCTTCCGGAGTTGCTCCCCCTGCCCGGTTAATGGCCTCCAGCAGGGTGATCGGACGGTCTTCCAGGGCCAGCACCGTGGGCTGTTGCACCTGGCCGGCGACAAAGGCCCTTTTGCTGCGAAAGGCGGCCACCCGGACATCCAGTTGCGGCTGCCGGATGTAATGGCTGATTCTTTCGGTGAGCAGGCGGCGGACCTCAGCGGTGGTGAGACCGGCGACCTCCACGGTGCCCACGAAGGGATAATAGATGCTGCCGTCGGCATCGACCAGATGCCCGGCCAGCTCGGCGGGACGGGACTCCCCGGCTGGAATGGTCAGCTCAGGGTGTTCCCAGACGGTGATGGCAAGCACATCGCCCGGCCCGATCCGGTACTGGTAATCGTTTTCCCGGGCCATTTGCCGCAGCCGTTCGGGCAGCACCATCTTTTCCGCCCGCTGGGCCGCCAGCCGGTTGATCAGGCCGGCGGTGATGGGAACCACCACCGGTTGCGGTCCGATTTCAAGCGGCTGCTCGCGGTCCAGGCTGCCATGGTCGGGATACATCCCGGGAGCCAGGGCGCAGCCACTTGCCAGGGCGGCGACCAACAACAGCGTTACCAGGCGAATCAATCGTTTCACAGCTTTGCCTCCCACTCGGCGGCTCCTTGTTCAATCAATGTCAGGGCCCGCTCAAAAGCCCGGCGGGGCTGACGGTAGGGATCCGGCACAATGAAATTCCCCCACTTACCAAACAGATGCACCCGGCCCCGGCACATGGGAAGCATTCGTTCAATCTCTTTTTGGTGCCACTGTTCCATGACCAGCATGAGATCCGCTGGGCGGGCCATTTCCTCGCTCAACTGGCGGGCCCGATGGTTGGATATATCGAGTCCAAGCTCGGCAAGCAATTCCACGGCCAGGGGATCGGCCGGATGACCGGTAAGCGCCCCGATGCCGGCCGATTCGACAACAATGCCGCGCTGTTTAACCCTGGCGGCCAGAATGGCTTCACCCATGGGGCTGCGACAGATATTGCCGACACAGAGGACCATGATGTGTGAGAACATGAAACCGGGCCCCATGGTGATTTATGTTGTACAATCGAGCAACGCTCCAACTTGAGCAGATGATACCCGATGCAATGATTGTTGAGCTTACAAAAATAAAACGAACAGAAAAAAAACGGGTTACCACCTGTGGTGGTAAACCGATATTCAGCGCAAGAACAAACTATTGCCTTACGTTATCGAAAAACCCCGGCAAGATCAAGCATGTTTTGGCAAGGCGGTGGGTTCAGGTCTTGCTCTGCAAATCAATGACTGGGTTGATCCCGCAGAAAACGGTGGCAGCGGTCGCGGTAGAGGTGGTAGAGGCGGCGGTCGGGGTCGGCGCGGTGGAGTTCGGTGAACAGTTCCAGGGCGGCGGTGAAATCCCGGCGGCGGAAAAGAGCCAGGGCACGGTGGTATTTTTCCAGGGCGGCGGCGGTGTCGGGGTCCAATTGCCCGGCCGGGCCCAGGGGCTCGAAGATGGCCGTGGCCCGGTCCTTGCCCTTTACTCGCACCAGGTCCAGCTCGCGGCAGGCGTAATCGGGAACCTGTTGCCTGGTGTACTGACTGATCACGATCTCCACCCCGTAGTGCTTGGTCAGGCCCTCCAGACGCGAACCCAGGTTGACCGCATCGCCCAGCACGGTATAGGCCATGCGGAACTCCGAGCCCATGTTGCCCACATTCATGGGGCCGCTGTTGATCCCCACCCCCATCCTGATCGCCGGCCAGCCCCGGGCCTGGAATTTCTTCTGGATGCCGGGAACCGCCGCCGCCATCTCCAGGGCGGCCTGCACGGCGTGGCGGGCGTGTTCCCGGTCGTACAGGGGCGCGCCCCAGAAGGCCATGATGGCGTCGCCCATGTACTTGTCGATGGTGCCCCGGTGTCGGTGGATGATATGGGTCAAGGGGGTGAGCATCTCGTTCATCAGGCGGGTCAGCTCGGTGGCCTCGAGCCCCTCGGCGATACCGGTGAAACCCCGGACATCGGAAAAGAGCACGGTCATCTCCCGAGTCTCGCCCCCCAGGGCCAGGTCGTCGCTCTTGTCGACCATTTCCCGCACCAGCTCCGGTGGTACATATTGTCCGAAGGCCTTGCTCAAGAAGCGTTTGCGGCGGCCTTCGAAGGCGTAGTTGGCCAGGGTGACCACCATAAACAGCAGCACCAGGGTGGCCAGGGGGTAGACCAGGCCCACCACCCGGTTATCCAGGAAGAAGAGATGGTAGTTGGCCGCCACGGAGCCGGCGATCAGCCCCAGGGCCGCCAGGCCGCCGGCCAGGGGGCCGCTGTGGACCAGCAGGAAGGTGAGCAGCAGGCCGCCGCCGATGACGGTGGCGTGGGTCAGGCCGATTTCCGTGTAGATATCGTAAACCAGGGGATCACCGGCCAGGAGATTGTCGACGGCGTTGGCATGGATCTCCACCCCGGGGAAAACTTCGCCAAAGGGGGTGGGCCGCAGGTCCAGCAGGCCTGCGGCGGAGGTGCCGACGAGCACGATTTTGTTCCGTAACGTTTCCCGGTGGTGGCCCTCCAGAACCTCTGCGGCGGAGAGGTAGGGAAAGGTATAGGGCGGCCCCCGGAAGTTGACGTTGAGCTGCCCCCGTTCGTCGGTGGGAATGAAGCGCCCTTCCAGCGCCACCCCCAGCAGGGCGTGGCGGGCTCCGTGGGCATTGGGTTCGGCGTGGATGGTCAGAGTGGAGCCCTCCGAGCCGATCCGGGCCAGCTCCAGGGCCAGGGAGGGATACGGCAGGCCTTCCAGGAGCATCAGCAGCGGCACCCGGCGCACGGTGCCGTCGACATCGGGGAAGACATTGAAAAAACCTTCGCTCAGGCCCTGGGAAATTTCCGCAACGTTGAGGATCGCCCGGCGGCCGCCGATCAGGGACAGGTCGGCGAAGCCCAGTTCCGCCGGAGACAGCCGGATGCGGGCGGCGTGGAAAGGCACCAGGCCGGGGTCGGAGGCACCCTCTTCCCGGAGGTCGAAGACATAGCCCAACACCGACGGCAGTTGGGCCAGGGTGTCGCCCAGGATCAGGTCGTGGTTGAATTCCTCGTCCCGGAGCAGGCGCGCCAGCCGGTCATCGGCAAAGGCTTCGGGATGGCGCTGGCTGAGCCGTGGCAGCCAGTTTTCCGGGGAGGTACGGTCCGGCTCGGCGAACACCATATCCAGCCCCACCGCCGCCGGGCCGCCGGCCCCGATGTTGGCCAACAACTTCGCCACCCGGTCCCGGGGCCAGGGCCACTGCCCCACCTGGCGCAGGCTGCGCTCGTCGATATCGACGATGACCACCCGGTCGCCGTGGGGCTCGGCCCCGCGCCAGTGGAACATGGTGTCCGCCGCCCGCTTATCCAGGGCCTCCAGCAGCCGGGGTTTGTCGGTGCCAAAAGAATGGAAGAAAAGCACGGCCGCCAAGATCACCAGGCAGCCGAACTTGAAGGGGGTGGGCCTCAGCCAGGCAATAGGAGCTTTCATGCCGGTCTTGGCCCAGTCTTACTGGAGCGCTTCATTAACCAGCTCCCTCTGGTCGGCGCCGAAGACCCCGAGGTATTTGTTGATTTCATCTTCGGCGTGGAAATTGCCGCCCACAGAGGTGGCGTCGGGGCCGTAGAAGGCGCCGTCAAGCTCGCCGAAACCGCCGCCGGTGGGAGTTATCGCGGCCGCAAAACCATCGGCGGTGACCGTTCCCCCACCTACTCCCAGCTCCACCTGATCGGGGAAATTGATCGTGCCTTCCACCTCGCCGGAGCCGAAATAAATGGTCAAATCGGTGGTGCCGCCGTACAGATCGCCGACCAGGCCGGTCGCGTGATCAACCATCACCCCTTGGGCCCCGCCCTGGTAGGTGCCGACGGCACTGTTATCGATCAGATCCTGAATTTGGCCGGGGTCGGTGGGTGTGCCGGCCACCCAGAAGGTGCCGCGGGGGTCGAAGACCTCAAGATTCCCGGTATCGGGGTTGGAAAAATTGACGCTCCAATAGCCCCAGGAGAGATGCTCGGCCAACTTCTGCGCCCCGTAGAATTCCTCTGCCCCGTCATGGAACCCCCCACCGCTGCCGACCAGAAAGTTGCCCTCCGGATTGATCCCCGTGGTCTGCTGCCCGGCGTAGATACTGTCAGTGGTACCAACGACCCCGCCGGCCAGGTACTGATCGGCGAGATACCACCCCTCGGCGGTAAGCTCGGCCACTCCACCGGTCTCGTCATCCACCAGGGTGGCGGCGATGGTGGCGGTGAACTCCCCCGACCCCCGGTCGATGGTCATTTGAAAATCATCCGGGCTGGAGTTCCGCAGCAGGGCGGGGTGCTCTCCTCCGCCGGGGTTCACCCCCAGGGCGGTGACGAACCCCTGCCATTGGACGGTTTCCGCCGGGTAATCGATGATGAACTCAGGATCCCGGAAGCCCGCGGACAGCAGGGACCATTCATCGACCACGGTGCCGTCGGTCATGGAGACCGCCTCTCCCTGGGCTGCCAGGCCCAACCCCTGGTGCTCGCCGCCGTAAAAGCGGCTGAATTCGGCGTTACCGGTGATATAGGCGGCGGAACCATCGCCGGTGCCGTCATAATCCTGGTATTCCAGGTAATCCAGACCCAGGAAGTTGATATTGGTCAGGGAATTGCCTTCCACCTCGGCGGTCATGAACACCGGAGCCGAGATTTCCTGGTAACCATCATCAAAATAGCCCACGGCCTTGCCGGTTTCCCAGTTGACCGCCAGCTCCATGTTGCCGTAAAACAGGCCTTCGGGTTCGCTGTCGCTTACCCCCGCGAAAAAACCGCTGAACCTGGTCCCGCCGCTGGCCGGCATCAGCTCCGCCGGGGTTTCCTGGCCATGAAACAAGACCCGTTCCTCCCACTTTTCCTCGGAATAATACCAGCGGTCATAGATCCAGAATTCACCGCGATTATCAACCAGCGCGAACTCTTCCAGGAAATAGCTTTCCTCCCAGTTTTCCTCGGTCCAGTTCTCCTCGATATTGTCCACGTACCAGACATCATTGTACGGTCCATCGCTGAACTCTCCATATTCCTCCAGGAATTGGTCCTCCATCGCGGCCAGTTCCGCCGGCGCT
>PWOG01000093.1 GCA_003557565.1 Desulfobulbaceae bacterium | reverse complement strand
GTCTTCCAGTTCTACAACCTGATCCCCAGCCTTACCGCCCGGGAAAACGTGGCCATTGTCACTGAAATCGCCGATAACCCCCTGAGCCCCGAAGAGGCCCTGGCCCTGGTGGGCCTGGCCGAGCGCCGGGATCATTTCCCCGCCCAGCTGTCAGGCGGCGAGCAGCAACGGGTGGCCATTGCCCGGGCCATCGCCAAACGCCCCCAGGTGCTGCTCTGCGATGAACCCACCGGAGCCCTGGACTCCAGGACCGGGGTGGTGGTGCTGGAAGTGCTGCAGCGGATCAACCGCGAGGTGGGCACCACCACCGTCCTGATCACCCACAATGCCGATATCGCCCGCATGGCCCACCGGGTGGTGCATGTAAGCGACGGCCGGATCGGTCGGGTCGAGGTCAACGACCATCCCTGCGCCGCCAGCGAACTGCGTTGGTAGCAGGAAAGAAGGCTTGTCCGACCGCCGCCATCGCTACCACTTGACCACATTCATCGTGGCCGGCCCCCGCTGCACGCAGCGGTGATACTCCACCGCCGGTTCGCCAAAGGCCATGGCGTAACCCAGGGTATGATCGGCGGGGATGCCGAGCTGGGGAACCACCTCGGGGCAGACCGACAGGGCCATCATGAAGATTCCGTCCCACACGGTGCCTACTCCATGGGCGTGGGCGACAAACTCAAAGGTGGTCAGGGCGATCAAGGGATCCTGCTCCGGGCAGGGAACATCGGAGGGGGTGCTGGTGATAAGCAGATGCGGCGCCCCGCGGAAGAGAACATCCTGCTCCCTGGTCTGCCAGGCCTTAACCACCAGACCCATATAATTGCCCACCATTCCTTCGGGCAGCCTCCCTTCCTCATGCATTTTGGACAAGCGCTCGATGAGTTGCTCCCGCAGTTTGTGCAGCACCTCCCGTTGTTTGATCACCGTGAAAAGCACCGCGTCGGCATTGACCCCGGTGGGGGCATGGCAGGCGATATTGAGCAGTTCATCGATGCGATCGGGATCCATGTCGCGTTGCTGGTAGCGCCGTACCGTTCTTCGGCCCTTGATCAGGGTTGTCAAGCGCTCCGGCTCCGGCAAATTGCCGGTTAGTGGCAGGCTGGCGTCGGGATCCTTGCCGAGGATGGAGATCGCCGCCTCCGGACAGACGGCCAGGCAGTGCTGGCACTGGATGCATCCGGCCTCGTTGGTGATCTGCGGGCAGTCGTCGTCCATGGCAATGACCCCCGCCGGGCAGTCAAGGACACATTCGCCGCACTGGATGCAGCGCTGTTCATCAACACGGAACTGGACCATGGTTTTCCTCCTTGTCGGTAATTTATTTACCAGTTAGTAAACAGGGTTGAGCGCGACTTTACTGATCACCTCCAACTTAACACCAGTGATTGCTTTTGAGAAGCCCAGATGAGCGGCCCACGCGATTGCCAGCGCCAAGGCGGAACTGTTTTAAACCGCGGGTATTATTCAGGTCTGGGGATCTGTGGTATATTTGGGAATAAGAGTACGCGTTCGTTTGCCCAGCCGTGATGAGGCCACTTCATGAAAGCCCTGCATCGGAAATTATTGCGGGAATTATGGCAGATGCGGGGCCAGAGTCTGGCCATCGCGGTGGTGATCGCCGGCGGCCTGGCCACATTGCTGATGTCGCTGTCTTCCCTGGAATCACTGCGCCTTACCCGGGATGCCTTCTACCGGGATTATCGTTTCGCCGAGGTTTTCGCCGAACTTAAAAGGGCGCCCAACGAGTTGGCCGCCGAACTGGCCGCCATCGACGGGGTCCGTCTGGCCCAAACCCGGCTGCAAAACAATGCCACCCTTATGGTGGAAGATTTTGACGACCCCATCAGCGGCAGGCTGATCTCCCTGCCCGATGGGCGGCAGCCGGAGCTTAACCGGTTGTTCCTGCGCCAGGGGCGGCTGCCCGCCGCCCACCGCCACGAAGCGGTGGTAAGCGACGGGTTTGCCGAGGCCCATGGCCTTAAACCCGGCGATCGCCTGCAGGCGGTGCTTAACGGGCGTCTGCAAAGTCTGGTGATCAGCGGCATCGGGGTCAGCCCCGAACACATTTATCAGCTGAAACCCGGTGAGCTCTACCCGGACAATCTTCGCTACGGGATCCTCTGGCTCAATCGTTCCCATCAGGCCGCCGCCTTCGATCTGGAGGGCGCCTTCAACAGTGTGGTGCTGGCCCTGGAGCGACGGGCCCGGCCGCCGGCGGTGGTGGCCGAACTGGACCGCCTGTTGGAACCCTACGGCGGGGTGGGGGCCCTGTTGCGGCAGGATCAGTTGTCCCACAGCTATCTGGAGGCCGAATTTGCGCAACTGGCGGTGATGGCTCGGGTTTTTCCGGTCATTTTCCTCGGCGTCGCCGCTTTTCTTCTCAACGTGGTTTTGGCCCGTCTGATCGCCACCCAGCGGGAACAGATCGCCATCTTAAAGGCCTTCGGCTACAGTCACTGGCAGGTGGGTCTGCATTACAGCCAGCTGGTGCTGCTGATGACCTCTCTGGGGCTGCTGCTGGGCACCGCCGGCGGCCTGTGGCTGGGCAAACAGCTGGCCGTGGTGTACGCTGAATTTTTCCGGTTTCCGCAACTGGAGTACTGGATGAGCTGGCAGGTGGTGCTGCTGGGGGCGGCGGTCACCTGCGGGGCTTCCCTGCTCGGTACCCTCAACGCCGTGCGCCGGGCGGTGGTGCTGCCGCCGGCCGAGGCCATGCGCCCGGAACCGCCCCCCGTCTATCGGCCCACCATCATCGAGCGCCTGGGCTGGCAGCGTTTTTTGAGTCAGGCTTCGCGGATGATACTCCGCAATTTCGAGCGCCGGCCCGGCAAGGCTCTGTTGTCGGTGATCGGGATCTCCATGGCCTGCGCCATCATGATCATGGGCAATTTCTGGGAGGATGCGGCCGATCATATGATAGAAGTGGAGTATGGCCTGGCCCAGCGCTTTGATCTGGCGGTCAGCTTCAACGAGGTCACTTCCCGCCGGGTGCTGCATGACCTCCAGGCCCTGCCCGGGGTCACGGCGGTGGAAGGGCAGCGGGCGGTGGCGGTGCGGCTGGTCCACGGGCACCGCACTTTTCGTACGGTGCTCCATGGGCTGGAAATGGACAGCCGGCTGCGGCGGGTACTGGATACTGATCTGGAGATCCTGACGCCATCCGCTGACGGCCTGGTCCTGACCGATTACCTGGCGGATATACTGGGCTTGCAGGTCGGGCGGAAGGTGCGGGTGGAGAGCCTGGAGGGGCGGCGGCGGGTGCTGGAATTACCGGTGGTGGGCCTGGTCAAGGAGCATATCGGGGTGGCCTCCTATATGGAAAGGGAGGCCATGAACCGGCAGCTGGGCGAAGGCGAGGTTTTAAACGGCGCTTATTTGCTGGTAAAGCCGGAGAAACGGCAGGCCGTGATCAGCCGCCTGCAGGAAAGCCCGCTGGTGGCGGGAGTCAGTCAACGAATGGCGGCAATCACCAATTTTCGGGAGACCATGGCCGATACGGTCCTGGCTTTTAGTTTTATAACCTCCCTGTTGGCCGGCAGCATCGCCTTTGGTATTGTGTATAACAGCGCCCGGATCGCCCTTTCCGAAAGAAGCCGGGAACTGGCCTCGTTGAGGGTGCTGGGGCTGAGCAGAAGGGAAACCGATTACATCCTGATGGGGGAGCTGGGCCTGCTGACCGTTCTGGGTATTCCTCTGGGCTGGTTGTTTGGCAGCCTGTTCTGCTGGTACCTGACCCTGGGTCTGCGCACCGATTTATACCGGGTGCCGCTGATTCTGGAAACCTCCACCTATGCCCTGGCCTCTTTGGTGGTGGCGGTGGCGGCGGTGATTTCAGGCCTGGTTGTTCGCCGCCTGCTGCACGGGATCGATCTGGTGGCGGCCCTGAAGGCCGCCGACTGAGCCGTCTAAAATAGAAGCAGTGGCTGTACGGTGAGGCCGTTGCCGGTTCCTCAAAAAAGCCAGTGGCCATCATCCGGGCCCGCCCGGTGATTTGCCGGGCGGCTTTGCCGGTCAATACTTTTGCCGGGATGAGCGGCACGGAATCGGGGCTGACCGGGTTATTAATTAACGGGGATCTTGATGCTTTTCCTTAAACGTAATTATCTGCCAATAAGCGTGGTCCTGGGGCTGCTGATCCTGCTTCTGCTGGCCGTGCGGCCCACCCCGGTGCTGGTGGACAGCGAAATGGTAACCAGGGGGGCCATTGAGCAGACCATCGAAGAGGAGGGGCAGACCAGGGTGGCCGCTTCCTATAAGATTTCGGCTCCGCTGGCCGCCGAGGCCCGGCGGCTTGAACTGGAGCCGGGTGATCGGGTGAAGGCGGGCGAGGTGGTGGCCCGGATGGACGCCCCGGTGTCCCCGCCTCTGGATGCCCGCGGGCTCGCCGAGGCCGAAGCCCGGGTGGCGGCGGCCAGTGCTCGGGTGGCGGCGGCGGAGCGGGAGCACGAAGCCGAGGCCGCAGCGGCGGAGTTGAGCGCCGCCGAGTTGGAACGCAGCCGAATGCTGGCGGCGGACAAACTGATTTCCCCCAGCGAGCTGGAGCTCATGATTGCCCTGACTCGTCGCCAGCAGGCCCTGGAGCGTTCCGCCCATTTCCGCCTGCAGACCGCCCGCCATGAACTGGAGTTGGCCCGTACCGCCCTGTCCTATGGCGGGGCGCGCACTCCGGACAGCGGGGTGATCGAACTTGCTTCCCCGGTTGACGGTCAGGTTCTGCGGCGTTTTATGGTTTCCAGCCGGTTGCTCCAGGCCGGTGAGCCCATTGTGGAGATTGGTGATACCACCACCCTTGAGGTGGCGGTGGATGTCCTGTCCGCCGATGCCGTGCGCCTGGAGCCGGGCATGAAGGTCCGTTTCACCCGCTGGGGACGGGAAGAGCCCCTGGCCGGCCGGGTTCGTCGCATCGAGCCCGGCGGCTTCACCAAGGTTTCGGCCCTGGGGGTGGAAGAACAACGGGTGCTGGTGATCGCCGACTTCACCGATCCCCCGGAAAAGTGGCAACGCCTGGGCGATGGCTACCGGGTCAATGCCGGCTTTGTTCTCTGGGCGGAGGATGATGTTCTGCGCCTGCCGGCGGCGGCCGCCTTTCGTTACCCTGAAAACGGGGGAGAGCAAACCGGCGGGGAATCCGGTGCCAAGGACAGCGTCGCCGCCGGCGTTCAGGAGCAAGGGTGGGCGGTCTTCACGGTGGAAAATGGTCGCGCCCGCCTGCGGCCGGTGGAAACAGGGCGGCGCGGCGCCCGTTACTTCCACCTGCTTGCCGGCCTGGAGGAAGGCGACCGGGTGATTGTCCACCCGCCCAGGGAACTGGAAGACGGTGCCCGCATTACCCTGCGCTGAAAGCAACCCGGTGTAAGCGATCACGGGGCACCGCCGAAAGCGGCGATCGTGTCGGCTCACGTACTGATGTACCCATCGCCGCCACGCTTGCCGCAACCTGCGGCACCCCGTGACCGCTTACCGGACAAACCATGTGATTGGTTTACAGGCCGGCGAGTCACCGCACAATTGGCTGAAATCCGGCAGCAGTGCCGTGGGTGCTGCGGATTGAGCCCCCGCAGGACACTTTGCCGCCGCCGGTTTTCTATTGGGAAATGGCGTCGGAGAGCAGTCCCACCGCCAGGGCAAAGTAGTTGGAGCGATTCCACCTCAGGGTGGTGCGGAAATTTTCGTAAACCATGAAGGCGGTTTCCGGATCATTCTCGTCGGGGATGATGATCGAGGCCATTAGCTGGCGGCCGGGCAGATTCGAGCCGTCGGCCCGGCGCACTCCCAGCTCCTGCCACTGGCCGATGCGCTTGCGGTGGTCCAGGCCCGCCAGGTTCCGGTCGAAACCGTCGGGCAGGCGGACCTGCCGCCCCCATGTCATGTCGTCGCGCCAGCCGGAACGGGCCAGGTAGTTGGCGGCGGAGGCGAAGACATCTTCCCGGTTGTGCCAGATATCGCGGCGACCGTCGCCGTTGTAATCCACCGCGAAGTTGAGAAAACTCGAAGGCATGAAC
>PWOG01000014.1 GCA_003557565.1 Desulfobulbaceae bacterium | reverse complement strand
TGCTTGACCGGCAGGGAATCATCCCCCTGGCCGTGGTCAGCAACGGCCAGGATGCCGAAATACTGGACAGCCACAGCGGCAAGGTGATCGACCAGGGACTGGCCGCCATCCCCAACCGGGAGCGACTGCTGGCCATGGCTGATGGATTAAAAAATTCTCCTCTGCCCGAAGACCGCCGGGAGCGGGAGTTGCGAATTTTAAACGCCTTCGATGTCGAGGTCTGCTGCGCCGGAGATCCCTGTTCCCTGCCGGGCGCCGAAGAAGGATGATTTAGCGGAATTTTTTTACCAAAATTGTCGGCGTCGCATAAAGCTGCGACGCCGACTGGGCACGCTTTGTAACTGATTGTTTTCGCTTTACCGACCAACACGTTTGGTGGGTTTTTGCAAGGCTATCAAAATTAGATAACTTGGAGTTATTGGGTATGAGTGAGCACAAAAACTGGAGTAAAGACAGCTGGCGGCATTTTAACGCCCTGCAGCAGCCCAACTGGCCCGACCAGCAGGAACTGCAGGAGGCGCTGGCCACCATTTCCGATCTCCCGCCCCTGGTCTTTGCCGTCGAGATCCGGGATCTCAAGCAGCAGCTGGCCATGGCCTCCCGGGGGGAAGCTTTTCTGCTCCAGGGCGGCGATTGCGCCGAGAGCTTTTCCCATTGTACCGCTCCGGCAGTGCGGGAACTGCTCAAGGTCATGCTGCAGATGACCATGATCCTTGGTTATGGCGGCGGCAAACCGGTGGTCAAGGTGGGCCGGATGGCCGGCCAGTACGCCAAGCCCCGCTCCGCCGACACGGAGATGGTCAACGGCATGGAGCTGCCCAGCTACCGCGGCGACATGGTCAACAGCAGTGAGCCCGACCCCGAGTCCCGGCGGCCGGACCCCCAGCGGATGGTCAAGGGTTATTTCCTCTCCTGTGCCACCATGAACATCCTCCGGGCTTTCACCAAGGGCGGCTATGCGGCCCTGGACCGGATTCACGCCTGGAACAACGAGTTCGTCAAGAACTCGCCCCAGGGGCAGATGTACGAACGGCTGGCCCGCCAGATCGAGCAGGCCATCAACTTCATGCGGGTGGTCGGGCTCGACACCAAAGTGCCGCAGTTAACCCAGGCCAGCTTCTTCACTTCCCACGAAGCGCTGTTGCTCGGTTATGAGGAGGCCCTGACCCGGCAGGATTCCACCACCGGCGACTGGTACGACTGCTCGGCCCACATGCTCTGGATCGGCGAGCGGACCCGGCAACTGGACGGCGCCCATGTCGAATTCTTCCGCGGGGTCCACAACCCCATCGGGGTCAAGATCGGCCCCAATCACGACATCGACGACGTTAAACGGCTGGTGAGCACCCTTAACCCCGACAACGAACCGGGCAAACTGACCCTGATCACCCGGTTCGGAATCAAGAAGATCGCCGAGGGCCTGACCCCCCTGGTCCGGGCCCTGAAGGAAGAGGGCTTCAACCTGGTCTGGAGCTGCGACCCCATGCACGGCAACACCTACACCTCTTCCACCGGCCTCAAGACCCGTAACTTCACCAACATCCTGGAGGAGATCCGTTCCTTTTTCGAGATTCACTGGCAGGAAGGCACGGTGCCCGGCGGGGTGCATTTCGAGATGACCGGCGCCAATGTCACCGAATGCGTTGGGGGCGGCCGTGATATCATGGATCAGCAGCTGAGCAGCAATTACCAGACCATGTGCGACCCCCGGCTCAATGCCGAACAGAGCCTGGAACTGGCCTTTCAGATCGCCGAGCTTCTGCGGGAAAAATAGCGCCACCAGGCGCATGGGACAGATTCTGGCGCTATCGCCAGGCCTTTTCAGGAACTGTCCAGGGCGGTGGCTCAGGCGGTGGCTCAGATCGCTGCCGGACGGTTACGGCGAGCCTTCGCAGATCATGTCGGCGATGGTCTTTTTGATCCGGACCCGGCCGCCGCCTGGTGGTCGCGGACCGGCGGGCATCTGCTGTTCCAGCAGAACCAGTTCCCGCAGCAGTGAAGCGCGCTCCACCGTCGGCGCCGCCGACCGCCCGGCGGTGATCTGCTGGCAGCGATCACAGCCCGGAAAGTGCTGCACTCGGCCATCGGGATAGGTCAGGCTGGAAGGCACTCCGTGCAGCCGGCAGATCATCAGGCGGTGCTGATAAACCGCGCACATGCCGTCCTCGTTCAAGGGGCACATGATGGCCGGGCGCTCTTCGGCGGCCAGGGCCCTGGCCGCCTGCTCCCGGAAATTCTGCGCCCGCTGGCGGATCGCCGCCAGGCGCTCCGGCGGCAACTGTCGCAGACCCTCCCATAGGTAGGCCCACTCGATCCTGGTGTAGTGCAGAAAATAGGAATCGCAACAGTTGTCGGTACAGCCCCGGCAGGAAAAATCAAGCTGCCGGGCGACAATATCATAGGCCTCTTCCATTCGCCGGTAAAGATCGGCCAGCCGGGTGGCCAGCGCCGGCTGCAAGGTGTTTTGATTGGCGGTATCGTTCATGCTCTTTTTCCAGGGCCGGCCCCGCCCGAATAACGCGCGCCGCCGGCGGATGTGACGGTTATTGATCAGATTGGTTGCAAAGGCGGCGAAAACCCGGCACGTAAGTGATCACCGGGGCGAAATGGTAAGCGCCCGCAGGGTGCCGCAGGTTGTGGTGAGCTCCGGCGGCGAAGCGTACATAAGTACGTGAGCCGACCTGATCGCCGCTTATGGCGGTGCCCTGTGATCGCTTATCCCGGCACGGCAAAGACCGGGCCGGGATCGCCACATCAACATGTTGACCCAGGCATACTTACCACAGAAAATGCTTAAAAGACAAAGATAAAGATGACTGATTCGTCACCCCACGCTTGCGCCCGCAACCGCGATGTCCCCCCGGTTCCGGCCGGCGGCGGCGCCTTCCGGGCTTATTCCCGGCTGGCTCCCACTCCCAGCGGTTACCTGCATCAGGGCAACGCCGTCAACTTCATTCTCACCTGGATGCTGGTGCGCCACTCCGGCGGCCGGCTCAATCTGCGGATCGACGACGCCGACGCCGGTCGCTGTCGGCCGGAGTATGTCGAGGATATTTTCCGGCAGCTGGAATGGTTGGGCCTCGACTGGGACCATGGTCCCGCCGGCCCCGACGATTTTTTCGCCCGCCACTCCCAACTGCTGCGCCTGGACCGTTATCGCCTTGCCCTGGAGAAGCTTGAACTGCGGGGAATTATTTTTTACTGCACCTGCACCCGGCGCCAGATAAAAAATAAGGCCGGCGCCAACCATCTTTATCCCGGCACCTGCCGGTCATGTCAGCGGCCTCCGGCGGCGGCGCACACGACCAGGATCATGGTTGCCCGGCAGTGGACCTTTGCGGCGGCCAGCCGGGAGTTTGAACTTTTACCCGGTAAAACCCCGCCAGCGGCTGAGGATATTGCCGAACCGCTGATCTCGGTACAACCAGCGGCCGAGATGGGTGATTTCATCCTCTGGCGGCGCGATGAGCTGCCGGCCTATCAACTGGCCAGCCTGGTCGATGATCTTGATGAGCAAATCAACCTGCTCGTTCGCGGCCGTGATCTGCTGCCCTCCTCCGCCGCCCAGTACTTTCTGGCCGAACAGCTGGGCCCGGCCGGACAAACTTTCCTTAAGGCCAAGTTTCTTCACCACCCTTTGCTGACCGATACCACCGGCCGCAAGCTGGCCAAGTCCGACCGCGCCCTGTCCCTGGCCGCCATGCGCCGGGCCGGCGCCACACCCGGCGATCTTTACCGCCTTACCGCCAGGTTTCTGGGGCTGGCCGCCGACGACATCGACTCCCCGGCGGATCTGCTGGCCGCCGCCGCAGACCTTCCCACCCCCGGCCAGGGCCGAGGGTTGCCGGTTTTCACGGCCGGCTGAGCCGGGACTGCTCTTCGCCGGCCGGCCACGCACTGAAAACGGTGTAAGCGTAAATAATCGCCAGGGCGAACAGGGCGGTACCGCCGCCCAGCAGGGCCCCGATCAGCGGCGGCGAGATCAGGGCCAGCCGCAGCATCACCGTCACCACCGCGAACCCGGAGTTGCGGAAGGCCACCAGGTAGCCGCGGCTGTAGCGCAGGGATAACAGCACCAGCAGGACATCACTGAAGACCAGCAGGGTGTAGAATTTCTCGAATATACTCTCGGGACTGCCATGGAGAAAATAGTCGCCGATATCATGGAACACGATCACCACAAACCCGGTAAGCAACAGCAGGGCCAGGTTCTTTTTGGCGAGAATAAAGCTGGTTTTATCGACGATCCGATCGCCGCCGGGGTAATAGCTCCTGCGGATCCGGTAGTAAAACCCCAGCACCGCAAAAATAACCAGGGCCCCCAGGGCCGAGGAGATCATGGGCAGCAGGGCGGGCTCCACCTGCTGCCAGAGCAGCGGTTCCTCCAGGTGACTTATTTCCTTGAAGGTATTACGCAGCAGAATCAGCGACAAAATTTCCAGCTGTTTGCCCACGGAGATGGTGATCGACTTGGAAAGCGCCAGAGTGAGCCCCACCACTTCCAGGATCAGCAGCAGGGTAAAGGCCCATTCTATGGCCACCAAGTGATTGTGGGGTACCAGCTCGCCGGTTGCCGCCGGCAGCCAGCCCTGGCGATTGAACTCGATGAGGATGATCGAGCCCACAAAAAAAACCACCAGGAAAAAAGCACTGCGCCGCCGACCGGCGGCGCTTTCCCAGCCACTTTCCAGGCGGTCGAACAGCCAGCCGCCGTAGTTGCTCAAGCTGTGTCTCATAGTCCACTCCGGTTACATGTGACCGGCCCGCAGCGCCGGAATGCTGATAATATACCGCGGCAAGTAAGGTACTTCCCATTTTTTGGGCACGGTTAACAGCAACCGTGGTGATTCGTTAACATCCCACGCCGCCTGCGGCGGCGATTTGTCATAAAAGTAACTTTTTGCCAATCGGCCCTTGGTTGTTTGTGCTGCAAGCAGCAAGCGGGGAGATGCGGCCGAACCGCAAATGGTGCCAAATGCACGCACGCTAGACGGTGGCGATCAGTCTTCACTCAGCGGGTACCGCCGCCCCGGCCGGGGCACCACCACCTCCGGCCCCAAATGCCGATGATAACGCTCAGCCAGCTGCTTGCCCTGTTTTTTCTCGAGATGGACCAGAAAGATTTTTTCCGGTTCGGTGGCGGCGAAAATACGCTCCATGGCCGCCGGGTCGGCGTGGCTGCCAAAGGCGCCGGTGTGCTTAACTGCCGCCCGGACCCGGCGGCGCTCGTCGCCGATTTTCAGAACCACCGGCGGTTCTTCCCCTGCGGTCAAGCGCCCGCCAAGGCTATCGGGGGACTGGTAGCCGACAAAATAAAAAACCGTGTTCGAATCATCCAGGTAATCGAGCAGGGCCCGGCGGGCCGCCGAGAAGTCCGCCATCCCCGAGGCCATGATCCCGATGTCACCGGGCTCAAGGCCCAAGGGGTTATCCGGCTCCTCCCCGGAGCATTCCCCGAGATAACCCGGGGGTAAAAACTCGGCCCCGGCCATTTTCGGGGTGAAGAAGGGGGAAAGGGTTGGTTCCTCGTGGTTGCCGGCCGTCAGCTCCAGGCGGAGACGGCCGGCAAAATCGTCGTAGAGCTCCAGGAGCTGATTGGCGGTGGGGCTGCAGACCCGGATGACCTGATCCGCCGGCAGATACCCCTCGTCAATGGCCCGCCCCAGCTCAAACATTACCTGCTGGCTGCGGTCCAGGACAAAGGCCGGGATCACCACTCGTTTACCCGCCGTCGCCAGTTTTCCAATGTTCCGGCCAAAACGGCTTCGCTGCCGGCCCAGATCACCGTCGGGCCGGTCATAAGCCATGGTTCCCTCGAGAAACAGGAAGTCCACCCCGTTCTTTAAGCGGGGGGGTGACGGCAGCAGGGGGGAAGAGCCGGCTCCCACATCGCCGGAAAAGAGCAGACTTTGATCATCAACCAAGAGGCGGACCATGGCGCTGCCGGGAATATGGGGTGTAGGCAGAAAGGTTGCCTGCAGCCGCCCCTGTTCCACGGCCACCGGCTCGCCGGGGTCGACGATTACCCCCTGCCGGTCCAG
>PWOG01000003.1 GCA_003557565.1 Desulfobulbaceae bacterium | reverse complement strand
GCAAAAACAGCAGGCAAGCCAGGAGCAACTGCAACAGCAGCGGCAGCGGCTGATTGAGCAGCGGCAAGGGCTGCTGGGCGACCAGGACCCGGACCGGGAAGAACAGCGCCTGACCACCGCCCTGGAAGCCGCCGAAAAACAGCTGGAACAAACCCGCCAGGCCCTGACCGAGGCCCAACAGGCCCGGGAAAAGCTGCACACCCGCCGCCAGGAGCTGGAACAGGCCCTGGCCGGGCGGGCCGAACCCCTTGCGCGGGCCGAGAAAGACTTCCAACAACATCTGGCCGCCGCCGATTTTGCCGAAGAAGCGGAATATCTCGCCGCCTGCCTGCCGGAGGATCAGCGTCGCCGGTTGCAGGGCCAGGCCCAGCAGCTGGCCGACGAGGAAGCGGCGCTTACCGCCACCCACCGGGACAAAACCCGCCAACTTCAGGAACTGCAGGAGCAGCAACTCACCACCATCGGTAAGGAGGAGTTGCAACAGCAGTTGGCCGCCCGGGAAGAGCAGCGCCGGGCGGTGCAGGAGCAGATCGGGGCGGTCAAGCAAAAGCTGCAGGACAACCGGCAGCTGCGGCAAAAACAGGAACAGCAGGCCAAATTACTGGATACCCAGCGGCGGGAATGCGCTCGCTGGGACCTGCTCCATGAGCTGATCGGCGCTAGCGACGGCAAAAAGTTCCGCAACTTCGCCCAGGGGCTGACCTTTGAAATGATGGTCGGCCAGGCCAACCGCCAGCTGCAGCGGATGACCGACCGCTACCTGCTGCTGCGCGATCCCCTCCGTCCCCTGGAACTAAACGTGGTGGACAACTACCAGGCCGGCGAGATCCGCTCCACCAAAAACCTCTCCGGCGGCGAGGCCTTTTTGGTCAGCCTGGCCCTGGCCCTGGGGCTGTCCCGCATGGCCAGCCGCAACGTGCGGGTGGATTCCTTGTTTTTGGACGAAGGATTCGGTACCCTTGATGATGAAGCCTTGGACACCGCCCTGGAAACCCTGGCCGGGCTGCAGCAGGACGGCAAGCTGATCGGCATCATCTCCCACGTGCCGGCCCTGAAGGAACGGATCGCCACCCGCATCCGGGTGGTGCCGCAAACCGGCGGCCGCAGTCACCTGAGCGGACCTGGGATCACCTTTATGTAAACGTTCAGCAGCACCGCATCTTCGGGCGATCAACCAGACTTGCGTACAGGGGTACGCGGCGCCTGGCTGATCGCCCGAACCTGCGGCACTGCTGAACGTTTACGGGACAAACCCGGTAATTGGTTATCTTCACACGAAAATTTAAAGCAAACGCGTAACTGTTCAGCAGTGCCCCAGGTTGCGGCAAGCGGACCGGCGCCGCGTACATCAGGTACGCAAGCCGGACCGATCGCCGCATTCGGGGGTGCTGCTGGACAGTTACCAAGGAGAACAACATGCCTCTGTTGGGAGCGCACATGTCGGTGGCCGGCGGTTTGCACCATGCCTTTGAGCATATCCGCAAGGTGGAGGGCGAGGCCCTGCAGATCTTTACCCGCAACCAGCGCCAATGGCGCGCCGCGCCGGTCAGCCCCGAAGAGGCGGAGGCCTTTTTGAAGGCTTGGCGGGAGATCGGAACCACCGCCGGAGGCGAAACAATGCCGGTGGCCTCCCATGACTCTTACCTGATCAACCTGGCCGGCAACAAGCCGGAGACCGAGCAGCGTTCAATCCAGGCCCTCACCGGGGAACTGGCCCGCTGCCAGACCCTGCGGATCCCCTGGCTGATCATGCACCCCGGCTCCCACCTGGGCCAGGGAACCGAAGCGGGAATCAAACGCTGCAGCCGCAACCTGGACACCGTCTTCCAGCAGGCCGGCGGCGACAACCGGGTGACCATTCTACTGGAAAATACCGCCGGCCAGGGCACCAACCTGGGCCGCAGTTTCGAGGAACTGGCGGCCATCATCGAGGCCTCCAAACACCCGGAGCGCTTCGGCATCTGCTTCGACACCTGCCACGCCTTCGCCGCCGGCTACGACCTGCGCACCCCCGAGGCCTATGACCAGACCTTCAGCACCCTGGACCGGATCATCGGCCTTAAACACCTGCACTTCTTCCATCTCAACGACGCCACCAAGCCCTTGGGCAGCCGGGTGGACCGCCACACCCATATCGGCCAGGGCGAGATCGGCCTGGAAGGCTTTCGCCTGCTGATGAACGACCTCCGGTTCAAGAATCATCCCATGGTCCTGGAAACCGAAAAAGGCCCGGACCTGGCCGAAGACATCGAGAACCTGACTCTCCTGCGCCAACTGATCGCATAACCGTCGGCGCCACATTGTAACCGTTCACCGGGGCCAGCAACCTGTTGATTTAACTGGCCGTAACCCCAGTAGCCGTGCCGCAGATGAGGTTTTGCAGCCAGGCGCCGCATACACAGGGTGCTCAAGCCTGGCTGATCGCCCGAAGGCGCGGTGCGGCTGCTGTGGTTACGATCAGCGGCCGACGGGCATGATATAGAGAGGGGTTTCTTCTTCCCTCAGCCCCAGGGTTTTTTGCACCCCGGAATCATTGAAGGCACCGATGACCACGGTGCCCAGCCCCAGGGCCGCGGCCTGCAAATGGATGTTCTGGCCGACATGGCCCACCTCCATGTGCACATAACGCTGACCCCTGTCTCCGTAACGGCGGGTGGTCCGTTCATAGACGGCGGCGATGACCACCACCGCCGGCGCCTGGCGTACCGGATTCTGGCGCAGGGCCTGATTGTAAAGGGCATCCCGCTGATCTCCGGACCTGACCGGGCTCAAGGTGTGGCTCATGGGCCGGTAACGGTACACACCCGGCTCCAACCCTGCAACCTCGCCGGCCACCAGCAGCACCTCCAGGGGAAAGGTGGCTCCGGCCGAGGGGGCGGTGCGGAACTTCTGTTTGGGGCGGTTGATTCCCTGGGCGGCCCATAAAAGTTGCGCCACCTCTTCCAGGGTCAGGGGTTCATCGGCATAGGACCGGGTGGACTGGCGCAAAGACAGGGCACGGGCCAGGCTGATCCCCTCTTCGGCAACCGGTTCGGGCAGTTCCACTTCACTCCCGGCGGGGTTGTCATGTTCGGCAATCATACTCACACCTCCTTGCAGTTCACTGTTGAGCCCCCCCCAAAGGAAAGCAACCAGCACCACCAACCAGAACATTCCCGCCCCGGGCTTACCTGTCTTACGGGTACTGGAAGATTTTTCTTTCATCGTCGTTGCTCCCGGGTTTCAGACATTGTGCAGCCTGCGGGCCAGCCGCCGCAGATACAGCCGGGCCTGGCCGGCCTCCCGGAGCATGCTCTCGGGGCCGGTCTTGGCGTCGCCGTTTAGTTCCAGGATGATACCGCCGGCAAAGCCTGTTTTTTGCAGATGACCCAGCAGGGGCAGCCACTCGATCCGGCCCTGCCCCGGCGGCAGATGGTCATCGTGGC
The DNA here is from genome assembly GCA_003557565.1 of Desulfobulbaceae bacterium. Taxonomy (GTDB): domain Bacteria; phylum Desulfobacterota; class Desulfobulbia; order Desulfobulbales; family Desulfurivibrionaceae; genus Desulfurivibrio. The sequence continues at coordinate 2,644 of PWOG01000003.1, read as the reverse complement.
GGCCATGGTTGTCGCTGGCGTGGATCATCTTCAGCGACCCGGCCATGGCGGTGGCGATATGGAACAACTCGCCGCTTAAAAAGGCATGGCCGGTATCCAGGCAGGTGCCCGCCACGGCTTCCCGGACCGCCCCCAGGCAGCGCAGCAGCTCGCTGATATCGCCACAGAAGAGATGGGGAAGCATGTTTTCCAGCACCAGCTGCATCTGATGCGCCCGGCAGCGGCCGGCGATCTCGTTTAAGGCCGGGATCACGTTTTGCCGGCGCTGCAAGTATTCCCCGGGCTCCGGCTGGAGTTCCTTTTCCGGGCCGGGATGCAGCACCAGATAACGGGCCCCGAGCACGGCCGCCGCCTCGACGGCGGCCAGCATTTCGTCGATGCTCCGCCGCCGGTGGGTCTTGACCGGGCTGGTAATATCAAAGCCAGGGGTGAAGGGGGCGTGAAAGGAGTAGGCCTCCAGGTTCCAGGCCTCCAGCCGCCGGGCCGCCCGCCGCACCATTTCGGTATCGTGATAATCGAGATGGTCCGGGTGGGAGCAGATCTCCAGCATGGTAAAGCCATGATCCCGGATCAGGGGCAGGCATTCAAAGATACTGGTGCGGTAAAAGCACCCGGTGGACAGTCCCACGGGCCAGTCACTCATTGTTCCATCCTTGCCAGTAAAATGTTTCGTAACTCCTCCAGGCCGCACTCCTCCTCGCCGTTGTAGCACAACCCCTTTTCCCGGGCCGACACGCAGTTGAAATCCTGGAGGCGATCCAGGCCGGTGGCGATCAGCCCGGCAAAGATGCGGGTATAGAAGTCGGCCCGGCTGGCGGCGTCATAAAGATACCATTTCCCGCCCCAGCCGTAATCCCGCTCGTATTTGGAACGGATCAAACCGGCGATGTGCCGCGGATGCCAGTCCAGGGCCAGCAGCGTGGTCACCACTTGGCGGATGGCGGCCGGTTCCAGCAGCAGCGTGTTGGGATGGCTTAAAATCCGGACCACGCAGGAGGGCAAACGGGACATGGCCAACCGGTCGTAGCCGCCAGGCCACCGTTCGGGGGGATCATGACCGGCCGCGTAAAAGTATTGATGAAAGGCGGCCAGCCGGGATTGCCGGTAAGCCGCCAGCAGCCTGGCGGTGGCTTCCGCCTGCACGGGGATCCGGGCGTCAGCCGTCTCGGCCAGGGCGGCGGCCCGGGAGGCATCACGCATCACCTCCACCATCTGTTCCGAATCCGTCGCCGGCACCGCGATCGCGAACATGAGGGGGATCTGGTCGCCGCTGTCGGGATGGATGATGCCATATTTATACCACGGCTTGAGATAGGCGCTGAACGGCAGGCGGATCATCCGCAGGTTCAGGGGATCGGCGTATTCGCTGATATCCACGGACACCATTTCCCGACCCCGCTGCTGGGGACCCACCATCACGGCGGTCAGTTCCACCGGCAGCGTACTCTTCGCCGCCGCTCGCTCCTTGATGCATTGGGCCAGGTATTCGATGACCAGGGCCAGGCCGGCAAAGGCCCGGCCATGATCCAGGGAAACCGGTTCACCCAGGGGCGGATGGGGCTTGCGGTAGATCGCGGCCAGGTGTTCCGGCAGGGCGACCAGCTCCGTCAGTTCCCGGAAAATCTCGCTGTCCCGGGGCACCTGCCAGACAAAATGATGCCCCCGGCCGCTTAACAGATGCAAAGGTGCTAGACCAAAACCGGCAAACAGCTCCCCGACCGCCTCCACCATCGGCCGCTGCAGGGCGAAGGTACGGCTGGAGTCGAGATAAGGCTCGGCGGGGAAATCAAAGTTGACGTATTCCAGATCCAGGTGAACCACCAGAAACCGCCGGTCCCACAAAGAGCGGCCCACATCCAGGCCATGGTCGAGAAAGGAATCCAGCTCGGCAGGCGGGCGCGGAAAAAAATCATAGGGGCTGGCCAGGTCGCAGCGGCTCAGATACACGGCGGTGGCATTTTCCGGGTCGTCACCACCAAGAAATTCCAGCATCCGGCGGCGCACCGCCGGATGGCGATAATAGTCGGCAACCCCCATAATGGCCGGATTCAATAGCTCCACCGCCCTCAACTGGCGGCTGGTTTTTTGTTTAAGGGGTGAACAGTGCTGGCCTGCAATCCATTATCCCCCATCTCCTCGCTGAAACGAACCTCGCTGCCCACATCCAGTGATTCGTAACCGCTGCCCAGAACGCTGTTGCGATGAAAATAGATCAGCTCCCCATCCGGGGTTTCAATCTGCCCGCAATCGAGATCCGGGTCCAGGCTGACCACCCGGCCCTCGGGCGGAACCTCGCGGGTCTTGACCTCGCCGCGCTCGATCCGGCTGTATTCCTCCAGGCGGCGGGCGGCGGCGTTGAAGGCATCGCGGATCGCGACATAGACGTCTTCGTGGGCCTGGTCCTTGCGGTGGTGCTGGGTGATGGCCAGCTCCTTGCCGGGCACCTTGATGTCCAGCCGCACTTGGAAAAGATTGCCCTGTTGGTGATGCGTATGGGGCGCCTCCACGACAACCCGGCAGCTCATGATGTGATCGTGGAAGCGCTCCAGTTTCTTGGCCTTCTCGCGTATCCTGGCCTCCACCGCAGGCGAGGGGTCCATCCGGCGAAAAGTGATCTCAAGCGGTAATTGCATGGTGCGCCTCT
>PWOG01000266.1 GCA_003557565.1 Desulfobulbaceae bacterium | reverse complement strand
GTAATCGGCGGCGGCATCGGCACGGGACGCGGAAGCAGCCCTCCGCCAGGGCAGCAGGCCGGTGCGCCAGGCCGCCCTGGCCAGGGCATGGCCGCAGGTGGGGCTGGAAATCAGCACCAGCAGCAGCAGGACAATGATCTTGGCACTGTCGGGCCCCACCCCGCCAAACACCGCCACCGCCAACAGTACTGCCCCGGCTCCCAGGGTATCGCACTTGGTGGCGGCATGCACCCGGGCAAAAAAGTCCGGCAGACGCAGCAGGCCCAGGGTGCCGACCAGAAAGAAGACGGCCCCGAACAAGGCCAGGGCGATGCTCAGCAAAACCGGGAGTTGGCCTGGCATGTTCATGGCGCCTGTTCACCCCCCAAACGCCCGGTTTCCATGAAGCGGCTGGCGGCCAGGGTGATGACGAAATTGAGCAGCCCGTAAACCAGGGCCACATCCAGGAAAAGCCCCCGGCCGGCGACCACTCCCACCACCACCAGCACCACCAGGGTCTTGGTGCCGACCACATTGATCGCCAGCACCCGGTCGTAAACCGTGGGGCCACGCCAGGCCCGCCACAGGCAGCTGAAGGCGTTGAGTAGCAGAAAAACAGCCAGGGCCCAGAAGAACGTTTCCACCTCAAGCCCCTCCCTCGAAGACCGCGGCAATCCGCCGCTCCAGTTCACCACTGCTGATCTGTTCGGCAAAGCGGGGCGCCAGGCAATGGATGACGAACAAATCGTCATCCACATCCACCGTGTGGGCCCCGGGGGTAAGACTGATGGAATTGGCGAAGGCGATCCGGGAGATCTCCCGGTTAAAGGCAATTTGATGCCGGATGATCAGCGGATTTACAGGCATCCGGGGATGAAGCACCACCCCGGCCACCTGGAAGGCGGCGGCTACGATATCCCCGAGCAGACGGAGAAAAAAACGAATCAGGGGAAAAAGCCGCGCCAGCTTGGGCAGCGGCGACTCCCCGGCCCAGAGAAAGCGGCCGGCCCAGAAGCCCACCAACAGCGCCAGCCCCAGGCCAAGGGCCAGATTAAAAGGATCCAGGGAGGCGGTGAGTAAAACCCAGAAAAGCAGGAGCAGGGGCGTCAGCTGAAAGTTTTTCATCCCGATCCACCTCCTCGCGGCCCCATGTCAGCTCACTTTGCCCGCACCGCCGGCGGCCTGCTCAACGCTTCTCCAGCAAGGCGGTGAGCAGGGCCTGCTGATCCGCCCGGTTCTGCTGCTGCTCTTCATCCTCTTTTCCCACCTCGGTCCAGGACTGATCAGCCTCCAGGCGCCAGGAGCCGGCATATTCGTGGGGTGGGCCGTCACGCCAGTCTTCCGGGGCCAGCATGGAAAAGTAGGTCTCACCATCGGGGCGGCGATAGAGGTGATAGGTATGGCCGGGAATGCGGCGGAAATTGCAACGGGCCCGGTGCAGCTCCTGGTCGCGGTGGGCATTGTCCAGAACCTCATGGGCCTGCTGACGCAGTTGCCGGACCTGCTCGGCGATCACCTGCAGCTTGCCGCCGACACTGGTGCCGATCAGCCGGTCGGCCTCTTCGATCTCGCGGGCCATGTCCACCAGGTCGAAGGCCGGGGCCATCCGGCTGGTGGGGTAAGGGGCGCTGCGTTCAGGGCCGCGATAAGGGGCCAGTCCCTTGTCTTCTTTCTCGTCCCGGGGCCTGTTATTATCCTGTTGGTCGCTCATAGGAAAAAATTCCGTATCCTCATGGTTCGTACGGGCCGGCCGGCACACCCGTTCATGCCCGCCTGGCACCCGCGTCTTGATCATATCTTACCATAAACCTTGGGTTGCCCCATTCTATTGGATAACACCATGTTTATCAAGCTAAGCTGAACAAACTGAGCACCGCTAGTGACAGATCATCTCGACAAAGGGGATTCCGGCCACCAGCCAGTCGAACATCTGCAGATGACGGTAGAGGTTGTACAGCCCGATCAGGACCACCACCACCCCGGCGGCCTGCAGCATCCGGCCCCGGGCTTTGCCGGAAAGCCAGCCGGCGGTGCTGCCAAAAAGCAGCAGGGCCGGCACCGACCCCAGACCGAAGGCCAGCATGGTCACCGCCCCGGTCAAGGCATCGGCGCTCTGGGCGGCGGCGATGAACATGGCGTAGAGAAAACCGCAGGGCAGAAAACCCATCAGCAGTCCCACGGGCAGGGCCCGCAGGGCCGGGGGCAGAACCGCCAGCCTGGTCACCAAGGCGGTGATCAGGGCGGTGGGCGCGGGAAAATTCAGCCCCATGACGTTTAAGCGGCTCAAGGCCCCGGCGGTGGCCAGGCCCACCACGATGATGAACAGATCGGACAGGATCAGGGCCACGGCGGTGACCACCACCAGATTCTGGGTGTAGGCCAGGGCTGAACCGAACCAGCCCACCAGACCGCCGATGGCGGTATAGGTGACAATCCGGCCGGCACTGTAGAGCAGGTGAAAGGCCACCCCCACCCGGGGAGCACGCAGCTCCGGGGAACTCAGCGACAAGGCCGCCACCAGGGGCCCGCACATGCCCAGACAGTGACCGGAGCCAAGCAGAGCGGTGACAAAGGCCAGGCCATACAGGGGGTCGTAAGCAACGGCGGTTAACATTGGGTTCTCTTTATCCCACAGTTTTCAAACTTGAAAGCAGCACTATCCCGCTCACCGTCTTCGGCGGTCAGTGATCATTTACGGTTGATTGCCGGTCATTTAAACATGAAATCAAACCATATTCACCATGTAACCGGCAATCAGTCAAAAATCGCTCAACCGGCGGCCAAGGCAGGCAGAACCAAATAAAAAGAGTCGCCCAAACCTTTCCAGGCCCCGGCAACTCTCACTGGCAATCCGGCTTATAGCCCGGGGGCGACCAGTACCTGTGCTGCAGCATGGTGGTGACGGTTTTAAAGTCTTCGACCTCCAGGTTTTCGATATCAAAATCGGTGTCCGCCATGCAAAAATCCCTGGCGCCCAAGGCCACGGGCCACACCAGGGCTGCCCCTATTAAACAAAAATTTTACCGGCGACCTGCACCAGGTAAATAATATCAAGGAAGTCCGGATGTTTATGTTCTCTATTTACAATCAATCGAAAAAGATTTAAGCTTGCCTACCGTTAAATTTGACAGCAGTGCCGGCAGGTTGCTTTATGAACTGGAATCAGGGGCTGTTTTTCCGGCCGTAACAAGGAGAGAAAACATGAAAAAAATCATCCCTGCTGCCGCTCTCGTTGCCGTTATTGCAATCATGACCCCCGGACCGCCCGCGAGCGCCGGCGAGGTTACCCGCCACACGGTAAGCGAAGGTGAAACCCTCTGGGATCTGAGTGAAAAGTACATGACCGATCCCGAGTTCTGGGATGAAATCTGGCAGCTCAACCCCGACCTTCTCAACCCCAACTGGATCTATCCCGGTCAGGAAATCCTGATCCCGGTGCGCCCGAAGCGAGAAGATATCCCCGAGGCCACTCCGCGCCTGATCCCGGAGGACGAAGCCCCGCCCCTGCGCGGCAGCGGCCGGGAATTGCCCCTGGAGGTGACCAGACCTGAATCTCCTGAAATAACCCCGGAAGACGAACCGGAGGAAGAGGAGGAAAAACCCTGGGCGGCACTGGCCGAGAAGGTGGCCCACTACCATGACCGGGGAATTGGCATGGTAACCTGGGATATTCCCGATGACGGCCGGGTGCTGAATTCGGTGGGGGGCTGGCATCACTCAGCGGCGCAGGAAACGGTGCTGATCAAAGCTCCGGGAGCCCGCCCCGGTGATCGCCTGGGAGTTTACCGTGACCTGGGTAAAGTGGATTCCCCAAAATTTATGGGCAAAAGCCCCGGCAACCTGCTGGCGGACATCGGAATCATCGAAGTAATTGACAGCGAGGATGGGAGACAGCGCGGCAGGGTCATCCGTTCCTTTACCGAACTAAAGCATGGTGACACCCTGGGGCCGGTCCCGGAGCCACCGGAAGTAACGGCGGCAGCGCTGGACGAAGAGGCGGCCAGGATACCGGCCCGGGTGGTGGCGGTCCAGCACGACCGCCTGGTGGCCTCCAGCGGCGACATCGTTTATCTGGACCGGGGCGGCGATCAGGGGCTGGCTCCCGGCCAGCGCCTGTTCGTCGGTTCACCGGACGACGATGACACCTCCGGCAGGCGGGCGGAACTCATGGTGCTGCGGGTAACTCCGGAGCGGGCTGCGGCCCTGGTAACCTCCGGTAGTAAGAACCACGTTCGCCCCGGTGACCGGGTCGGGCTGGACCACTAGGGCCCTCCCCGCTCACCCATTCCGGCGCCCCGCTTGGCCCGAGCCGGGCGGCGGTCCGGGTTCATCATCGTATTCGTTCGCCAGGGCCAGCAACCTGTTGATTTAACCGGGCGTAACCAGAACAGCCGTGCCGCACCGATGAGGTCTTGCAGCCAGGCGCCGCGTACGCCGAACACGGGGTACTCAAGCCTGGCTGATCGCCCGAAGGTGCGGTGCAGCTGCTTGGGTTACACATCATCATCGTTCATCATCCGGTATTTCGGGGCCTCGGTGTCATCAAACTCCCCTTTTCTCACCGCCCAGATGAAGGCCACCCAGGCACCCACCCCCAATCCCAGGGAAATGATCACTAAAGCGATGGTTGACTCCAGCATTTGCTTACTCCTTGACAGGGTGCCGCAGGTTGTGGTGAACCTCGACGGCGAAGCAGACATCAGTACGTGGGCCGGCCGGATCGCCGCTTTCGGCGGTGCCCTGTGATCGCTTACGGCTGATCGCCCGAAGGTGCGGTGCGGCTGCTGGGGTCACGATTATATCCTCTTGCCCGCCGCTACTCATTGTCAATCCTGCCACCGGCGCCCAGGCGCAATGAGTTGGCCACCACCAGCACCGAACTGGCGGCCATGGCGGCGGCGGCGTAGATGGGGGCCAGCAGGCCGGCCACGGCCAGGGGCAAGGTTACCATATTGTAAGAAAAGGCCCAGAAAAGATTTTCCCGGATGATGCGCATTCCCCGGCGGGCCAGCTCCAGGGCCCCGGCCAGTTCGGCCAGCCGATTGCGGGTCAGCACCAGGTCGGCGGACCCCACGGCGATATCGGTCCCCCCGGCCAGGGCACAACCCACCCGGGCGGCGGCCAGGGCCGGAGCGTCGTTGATGCCGTCGCCCACCATCATGACCCGGGCCCCGGCCTTCTGCAACTGTTCAATCACCGCCTTCTTGCCGGCGGGATCGATGGCGCTGTACACCTTCTCGATGCCGGCCTCGGCGGCCACCCGCCGGGCCACTCCGGGGTTGTCGCCGCTGAGCATCAACACCTCCAGCCCCCGGCCGCGCAGTTTTCTAACCAGAGCCGGTGCGTCCGCTCGCAGGGTGTCTTCCAGCAGAATAACCCCGGCGTATTGACCGGCCACGGCGAGATGAACTTCGGTCAGGGCCCGATCGGCAACCGCTTTAGACCCCTCGCTCCCGTCCTCACTGGGGCCGTCGTCCGGACCGGCAGCGGGGGGGCCGGCAGCGGATGACCATGACGGCACCGTTATCCCCTGCCGGGCCAGAAAATCACGGTTGCCGACGACGATCTGTCCTGCCTCGCCGGCGGCCAGCATTCCGCCGCCGGCCACCGCGCTGATTTCCTGAATTCCCCGGCCCTGTAAGGCTTCATCGGCGGAATCGACTTTTTCGTTGCCCCCGCCCCCGCTGACCAGGCCACGTTTTTTCGCCTCCGCCACAATGGCTGCGGCCAAAGGATGGGTAGAGCCGCTTTCCACCGCCGCCGCCAGGGAGAGCAGAGTGTTTGCTGAGCCAGCGAAACCATCCCGGGTTTGCAAATTGGGGGCAGCCCCTGGTTGCCCGAATCCGCCTTCGGCAACCAGGTCTTTTTGGCCCGGCATCCCGGGTTTTGGTGCCAGGTAAGGCAATACCGCCACCACCCTGGGGCTGCCAGTGGTCAGGGTGCCGGTTTTGTCGAAGGCCACATGGGTGATCCCGGCGCTTTCCTCCAGAACATCGCCGCCCCGGTAGAGAATTCCCCGGCCGGCGGCGCGGCCGGCGGCCACCAGCACGGCGGTGGGGGTGGCCAGGCCCAGGGCGCAGGGGCAGGCCACC
>PWOG01000281.1 GCA_003557565.1 Desulfobulbaceae bacterium | reverse complement strand
GTTGATTCTGGCCAAGGAACAGGCCGAGGCTGCCAGCCGGGCCAAAACCGAGTTTCTGGGTAATATGAGTCATGAAATTCGTACACCCTTAAACGGCATCATGGGCATGTTGCAGCTTCTGGAAACCACGGGCCTGGATGCGGAACAGGCAGAGTTGGTGCAAACCGGGATCAGGTCTACCCATCGGTTAACGCGTCTTTTATCAGACATTTTGGATCTGTCCAGACTCGAGGCCGGAAAGCTTGCAATCCGCGTGGTGGAATTTGCCCCAAAAGAGCTGTGCAACTCGGTATATGAGCTGTTCCAGTTTACTTCCGCCGACAAAAAAATACCCCTTGAAATACATCTCGATCCGGCTTTGCCGGCAAAATTGGCAGGAGATGAGGCCAGGGTGCGCCAGATACTTTTTAACCTGGTGGGCAACGCCTTGAAATATACCGATGAGGGTTCAGTAAAAATGGAAATAAAGCCTGTCTCCCGGGTCGGGGAGACGGATCTGCGAGTGCTGTTCAAGGTTTCGGACACGGGTATCGGCATCCCCGCCGGCAGTCTTGAGGAAATTATGAAACCCTTCTGCCAGCTGGACAATTCCTCCACCCGCAAATATCAGGGGGCGGGGCTGGGGCTGAGTATTGTTTGGCGTCTTGTGAAGCTCATGGAGGGAACCATGGATATCGACAGCTTTGAAGGGCAGGGGACTGCGGTTTGTGTTACGCTCCCGTTCCGCTATGCTGGCAAAACGTGACAAGCCTGCATCACGGCGCGTCTCTCGTCGGCTCCGGGACGGTTGAAGAATTTACTCGTCTTAATGTTTACGTTGATTTTTAAGTTGTGACAAATTATCCTGCCCTGATTTGCGGGTGATTAACAGCCAAGTTTTCCCTGCCGAATCGATTTATTAAGCTACTCCGGCCAATTATATTTTTTTGCAACATAAATAACCACTTCCTGATGGTTGTGGGCGGTAGAGGTCTGCAATGTGGGAATATACGGATAAAGTACGAGATCATTTCATGAATCCCCGCAATGTCGGCGAGATTCCCGATGCCGACGGAATCGGCGAGGTGGGTTCGCTGGCCTGCGGAGATGCCCTGAAACTTTTTTTCAAACTGGGGCCGGATAAAAAAATCGCCGACGCCAAATTCAAAACCTTCGGCTGCGCCAGCGCCGTCGCCTCCTCCTCGGCCCTGACCGAGATGATCAAAGGGCTTACCCTGGAAGAGGCGGAGAAGATTACCAACGATGACATTGCCGACTACCTGGGCGGGCTGCCCAAGGAAAAGATGCACTGCTCGGTGATGGGGCGCGAGGCCCTGGAGGCGGCCATTGCCAATTATCGCGGCCTTCCCATTCCCATGGCCCAGGGCGAGGTGGTCTGCGAATGTTTCGGGGTCACCGACCAGGAGATCCGCCGGGCCATTGTCGAAAACAAGCTCAAAACGGTGGAGGAAATAACCAATTACACCAAGGCCGGCGGGGGTTGCGGCCGTTGCCATGAACAACTGGAGGAGATTCTCCGGGAACAGCGGCATGAGATCCGGGAAGAACCAGTCGCCGAGACGGGCAAACGGTTGACCAATATCCAGAAGATCAAGATGATCGAGGATGTGTTTGAACGGGAAATCCGTCCGGCCCTGCGCAAGGATGGCGGTGATATCGAACTGGTTGATCTTGACGGCGATTTTGTCACCGTGGCCCTGCGGGGGGCCTGCGGCACCTGCAAGAAATCAAGATTGACCCTCAAGGAATACGTGGAGAAAAAATTGCGCGAACAGGTGCTGGACAGCCTGATCGTTGAGGAGGAGCGTTAATCATGGTTGGTACTCCCAGGGTTGTTTACATGGACAACAACGCCACCACCAGGGTCGACCCGGAAGTGGTGGCAGCCATGCTCCCATATTTCAGCGATCTTTATGGTAATCCTTCTTCCATGCACACCTTCGGCGGCCAGGTGGGCCGCAAGATAGCCGCCGCCCGGGAGCAGGTGGCGGCCCTGATCGGGGCTGAAAGCGAGGAAATCATTTTTACCAGTTGCGGCACCGAAAGTGATTCCACCGCGATTCTGTCCGCCCTGCAGGCCTATCCCGAGAAGCGCCATATCGTCACCACCCGGGTGGAACATCCGGCGGTGAAGCATCTCTGCGAACATCTGGACCGGCTCACCGGCCATAAACACCGGGTCACCAGGCTGCCCGTTGATCGCGACGGCTTGCTGGATCTCAACCAGTACGAGGCGGCCCTGAGTGATGACACCGCAGTGGTCAGCGTTATGTGGGCCAACAACGAAACCGGGGTGATCTTCCCGGTGGAGGAAATGGCCAGGATAGCCAAAAGTCGGGGCATTCTCTTTCATACCGACGCCGTCCAGGCAGTGGGTAAAATCCCCATCAACATGGCCGACTCGGCCATCGACTTTCTCTCCATCTCCGGTCATAAACTGCATGCCCCCAAGGGGGTCGGCGCCCTGTACGTTCGCAAGAGGGTCCCCTTTGCCCCCATGGTTGTCGGTGGCCATCAAGAACAGGGTCGGCGGGGCGGCACCGAAAACGTCTGCTCCATCATCGGCCTGGGCCAGGCCTGTGAACTGGCCCAGGCACGGATGGAGGACGAAAACGGTCGGGTGCGGCAACTGCGGGACAGGCTGGAAGAGGGGCTGCTGAGCAAAATTCCCAATGCCATTCGCAACGGTCACCGGGAGCAGCGTCTGCCCAACACCACCAACATCAGTTTTGAATTTATTGAAGGGGAGTCGATCCTGTTGCATCTCGACCAGTATGGGATTTGTGCCTCCTCGGGTTCGGCCTGCACTTCGGGATCGCTGGAGCCGTCCCATGTACTGCGGGCCATGGGGGTTCCCTATACCGCCGCCCACGGTTCGGTTCGCCTGAGCCTCAGTGTTTTTAACACCGAGGAGGAGGTGGATTTCGTTCTTGACAAGATGCCGGGGATTATCGCCAAGCTGCGGGAAATGTCGCCGTTCTGGCAATCCAGCCACAAGGGGGCGGTGGGCGGTGCCAACTGCCCCTGTGAGTAGAGTGTTCTTGAATCAGAAAGGGGTTTTTAGCAATGCAAATCGTGCCGGCGTCAGCCACCATACTCGATGACCTTGATCGCCAGACCATGGCCCGGCGCATTGAAAGCTGCGGCCGGCTCTGCTATAAAAGCGAGGACAGGATCACCGACACTTCCGCCGAGCCGTTTATCCGGAAAGTAACCGAACACGGCCATAACTCGGTGCTGGAGATGGCGGCTCTGACCCTGCGGGTGTATTGCGAAACCGAGGCCATTATCGACCAGTTCCTGGCCGCTCAGCCCAAATATCTCCAGATTGACCGGCCGGAAAAGAAGGAAAAGATGCTGCTGATCAGCGGCACCGTCCGCGCCTTTCGCGAAATTTATCAAAACTGTGGCAATACCAAGCTGGTTAAGGGCATGACCGCCTTTCTGGCCCAGCGCCACCCGTTGTTTTTTTTTGATCTGTCCGGCCGTCGCGGCTTTCTTCCTCAGACCGGGGTGGAAGTTGAAAAACTCAGTCTGGACGAAGTAGATGCCCTGCCGACTGATCTGCTGGTCAAGCATCGTCACCTGGCGGTACGTTTTGTTACCAATCGGGCCGTCACCCACGAGTTGGTCCGCCACCGCCCATGTTCATTCCTCCAGGAAAGCCAGCGTTACTGCCGTTATTCCCAGGACAAGTTCGGCAATGAAGTAACTTTTATCAAGCCGATGTTCTTCCCTGAAGACAGTGAGGAATACCTACTCTGGCAGCAAGCCATGCTGGAGACCGAAAAGATTTACTTGAAGCTGCTGGAGACCTCTTCGCCGCAGGCGGCACGCACGGTTTTACCCAATTCCTGCAAAACCGAAATCATTGTTTACGCCAATCTCCTGGAATGGCTGCATATCTTCCGCCTGCGCACCACCAAGGCCGCGGAACCGTCCATGCGCGAGGTTATGAACCCGCTGCTGGCGGCAATGCAGCAGCGTTTCCCGGGGGTTTTTGACGGCCTGCAGGGGGAGTAGAAATTATCACCGCAACTTATTCGGAAATTTTTCCGGCAATCCTATTATTAAACTTAGAGTAAGGAGGGAAACACCATGGTTTTAGATCCAACCAAGCATGCGGACTGGGAAATCGCGGAAGAAGCGGAAAGCCGCATGAAGGATGTTTTTCAGCTCAGCGACCAGCTGGGGCTGAGCAAAGAGGAACTGCTGCCCCAGGGTCATTACGTGGCCAAGCTCGACTACCGCAAGATCCTGGAGCGTACCAAGGGCAAGCCCGACGGCAAATATGTCGATGTCACCGCCATTACCCCCACACCTTTGGGTGAAGGCAAATCCACTTGCGCCATGGGCCTGGTCCAGGGTCTGGGTAAGCGCAACAAATCGGTGATCGGCGCCATCCGCCAGCCCTCCGGCGGCCCCACCATGAACATCAAGGGTTCGGCGGCCGGCGGCGGTCTGGCCCAGTGCATCCCGCTGACCCCCTTCTCCCTGGGGCTCACCGGCGATATCAACGCCATCATGAACTCCCACAACCTGGGGATGGTGGCCCTGACCTCGCGGATGCAGCACGAGGCCAACTACACCGACGAACAGCTGGCCAAGCGCAACTTAAAACGCCTGGACATCCATCCCAAAAAGGTTGAATTCGGCTGGATCATCGACTACTGCGCCCAGGCCCTGCGTAACATCACCATCGGCCAGGGCGGCAAGATGGATGGTTTCACCATGCAGAGCAAATTTGCCATCGCGGTAAGCTCCGAGATCATGGCCATCCTTTCCGTGGCCCGGGATCTCAAGGATATGCGCGAGCGTATCGGCAAGATCGTGGTGGCCTACGACAAGCAGGACCGGCCCATTACCACCAGTGACCTGGATGTGGCCGGGGCCATGACCGCCTGGATGGTGGAGGCCATCAACCCCAACCTGATGCAGACCCTGGAAGGCCAGCCGGTGCTGGTCCATGCCGGGCCGTTTGCCAATATCGCCATCGGTCAGAGTTCGGTCATCGCCGACCGGGTAGGGCTCAAGCTGGCCGACTACACCGTTACCGAATCCGGCTTTGGGGCCGATATCGGCTTTGAAAAATTCTGGAACCTCAAGTGCCGCTTCTCCGGTCTCAAGCCCCACTGCGCGGTGGTCGTGGCCACCATCCGGGCGCTCAAGTGCCACGGCGGCGCTCCCATTCCGGTACCGGGCAAACCCATGCCGGAAGAGTACGGCAAGGAAAATGTCGGCTGGGTGGAAGAGGGCTGCAAGAACCTGCTGCACCATATCGAAACCGTCAAGAAGGCCGGGATCAACCCCGTGGTCTGCATCAACGCCTTCTACACCGACACCGACAACGAGATCCAGGCGGTTCGGCGGCTGTGTGAGAACGCCGGGGCCCGGGTGGCGGTATCCAAACACTGGCAGTACGGCGGTGACGGCGCCGTGGAATTTGCCGACGCGGTGGTCGATGCCTGCGAGGAGGAAAACGAGTTCCGTTTCCTCTACGACCTCGACACCCCGCTGGAACAGCGCATTGACCTGATCGCCCGGGAGGTCTACGGCGCCGACGGCGTCAGCTACACCCCCGACGCCAAGAGCAAACTCAAGCGGATGGAAGCCGACCCGGATATGAAGGAAATGGGGACCTGCATGGTCAAAACCCATCTCTCCCTTTCCCATGACCCATCCCTCAAGGGTACTCCCAAGGGCTGGACCCTGCCGGTGCAGGATATCCTCACCTACAAGGGGGCGGGATTTGTCGTGCCGGTGGCCGGAACCATCAGCCTGATGCCCGGTACCGCTTCCGATCCTGCCTACCGCCGGATCGATGTCGATGTTGAAACCGGCAAGGTCAAGGGCCTGTTTTAAAGATCCGGGCTTTACTTGATCCGCTGCAGTGAAAAGCACCCCGTCGGCCCGAGCCCGGCGGGGTAGCTTTTTTGTAAGCGATCACAGGGCACCGCATCTTGCGGCGATCGGGCCGGCTCACGTACTGATGTACGCTTCGCCGTCCCGATCACCACAACCTGCGGCACCCTGTGATCGCTTACCCTATCTTGCGGCGATCGGGCCGGCTTGCGTACTGATGTATGATTCGCCGTCCCGATCACCGCAACCTGCGGCACCCT
>PWOG01000321.1 GCA_003557565.1 Desulfobulbaceae bacterium | reverse complement strand
GCCATAAGCGGCGATCGGACCGGCTCACGTACTGATGTACGCTTCGCCGTCGAGGCTCACCACAACCTGCGGCAACCTGCGGGCGCTTACCTGTTTGGCCCTGTGATCACTTACGTTGCGGGCCCTGGTGAACGATTACGTTATTTGGCGGTCAGGGCCCGAATGATATCGGCCTTGCCCACCACCCCCACCAGGCGGCCGCTTTCCATGACCGGGAGGGTATGGAGATGCTTTTCGGCCATAATGGTGGCGATTTCGTCCAAAGGTGTATCGAGGGCCACGGTGGCTGGTTCATGGGTACAGATATCGTTGACGGTGCTGCCGGCCATCTTGTTGAGCTCTTCTTCCACCTTGCGCCCCCGCTCCAGGTAGATCACCGCCTCCAAAACGGCAATGGCCGTAGGGATATGCAGCCTCTTGGCCTGATCGATCAGGTCGCTTTCGGTGACCACCCCCACCAGCTTGCCATCGCCGTCCATCACCGGCGCCCCGCTGATTCTTTTTTCCCAGAACAGTTTCGCCAGTTGCTCCACCGGCATTTCCGGGCTGACCGTAATAACCTCGCTGGTCATGATGTCCTTGGCGTTTTGCATAATCCCTCCAGTCTTTGGGGTGTTTTTTTGTCCGGACCCTGGTTTCATTCAGCCCCCGGAGCGGTTTTTATAAAATCGTAAACAAACAGCCGCACCCCATCTTCCGGCGATCAGCCAAGCTTACGTACGCGGTGTACGCGGCGCTTGGCTGCAAGACCTCACCTGGGGCACCGCCGAGGCTTGCCGCAACCTGCTCCCACCCTGTATTCGCTTGCAGTTTTAACCCCGAGATCAGTTACAAATCCGGGTCCACGGTTATTTGGCGGTTTTCAGGTAAAAAAAAGCTGTGGGCAGTTTTTGGGCCAGTTCCGAGGCGGTAAAGCCAAAATCGATACCGCTGTCGGCGGCCAGCAGGTCGCCGGCCAGGCCGTGAACATAGACCCCCAAGCAGGCCGCCTGCCAGGGGGGCAACCCCTGGGACAGCAGCCCGCCGATGAGCCCGGCCAGGACATCTCCGGTGCCGCCCACGGCCATGCCGGGATTGCCGGTGGGATTAACGGCCAGCCGCCCGTCGGGGGCGGCGATCACCGTTTCCGCCCCCTTGAGCACCACGAAAACCCCATGCTCGACGGCCAGGCCGGCGGCCGAGTCCCACCGGCTCTGTTGGACCCCAGCAGTGGTGGCGCCAAGCAGCCGGGCCATCTCCCCGGGATGGGGGGTCAGCACCCGCGGCCCCGGCTGACCGGTAAACAGCTCCGGAGAGGCAGCCATAATGTTTAAGGCATCGGCATCCAGCACCTGGGGCAGACTCTGCCGCCGATAGATTTTGGCCACCAGTTCCGCGGTCTCCGGGGCGGTACCCAGGCCAGGGCCCATAACCAGGGCGCTTTTGTCCGCCAGAGCCGCCTCCACCGCCGCCAGATCAGCCTTTCCCGCCGCCAGCGACGAGTGCGGCAGGGGCACGGTCATCAACTCCGGCAGGCATGAGGCCAGAATCGGGTACAAATCTTTGGGTACACAGGCGCTGACCAGGCCGGCCCCGCTGCGCAGAGCGCCCCGGGCCGCCAGCAGGGCGGCGCCAGTCTTGCCCTGGGAACCGGCCAGCAGCAGCAGGTGACCGAAACTGCCCTTGTGGGAAGTCACCTCCCGGCGCGGCAGGAGGGGAGCCAGTTCATCGGCGGTCAACAGCTCCCGGGACTGCTCCGGCCGAACGAAAACTTCCCCATAAACTTCCGGGGGAATGCCGATATCGACCACTTCCACCGCCCCGGCCCACTGCCGGCCCGGGTGGGTCACCAGGCCGGGCTTGGCCAGGGCGAAGGTTACCGTGCGGTCGGCCTTTACCGCCGCCCCCAGCACCCTGCCCTGGTCGCTGTCCAGGCCGGAGGGAGCGTCAACCGCCACCACCGGACCGGGAAAACGGTTGATCAGCTCCACGGTCTGCCGGAATCGACCGCTTAGCTCCCGGCTCAGACCGGTGCCAAAAATCCCGTCCACCACCAGCCGGGAGACCAGCAGCCGGGACTCCAGGGCGGCCAGGGCGGCGTCATCCTCCTCCTGCACCACCAGCAGGGGCACGGGCAAATCCCGCAGGGCCCGGAAATTGACGGCGGCATCGCCCCGCAGCCGGTTGGGGTCGGTGAGCAGCAGCACCCAGGGGCGGGCCCCGTGCTGATGCAGATGGCGGGCAATTACCAGGGCATCACCGCCGTTGTTACCGGGCCCTGCCACCACGGCAATTTCGCCGTCACCCTGCAGACCGTAATCCCGCGCCATCACCTCCACCACCGCCCGGCCGGCGTTTTCCATCAGCACCAGGCCGGGAATCCCGAAAGACTCCATGGCAAGGCGATCACACTCCCGCATCTGTTCGGCACTGGCCAGTTTCATGGTCCTCCTCGCTGCAGCTGGAAAGCGGCGGCCAGAAATTTGCCGCCGACGGTCCTTCTCTTTGGTACTGCCGACAATGCGTTGTTGTCTTTTTTTCAACCCTGTGCTAAAAAATCATTCCTATCTCACCGGCACCCAGCCGGTTCATCAGGCCCATTCCGGGCCCCTTCCGGATCTGGATGGGCACCGACCGGGCCCCCGTAGCTCAGGGGATAGAGCACAGGATTCCTAATCCTGGTGTCGCAGGTTCGATTCCTGCCGGGGGCACCACCTTAAAACAAGTAGTTACACAACGGCGAAAAAATCATTCGGCGCCTCTAGTAAGCGTATTATAATCATTGCCATCATACTCATCGACCCCAAGCGGTACCGCTGACCGTCACCCGGACCCGGGAAGTACCGGCTTCCACCTCCGGTTCCGGGGCACTCAGCATGGCGGCTTCGGCCCGAACCATGGGACGCACTGGCGATTGCCGCTGATCGTCAATGCTGACCTGATGGGGCCGCCACTCCCTGCCGCCCAGCCTTTTCACCGCCGACTCCGCCTTGTCGCGCCAGGCGTCAATGGCCTCCTCGGTCAAAGAGACCCGCAACTCTTCCTTTCTTTCTTCGGAAACGGTGAAGCTCATCGAGGTGAGCTGCAAATCAAGCTCCTGCAGGCGCCCGGTCAATTCCACCGCTTGCTCCACCTGGGTGCTTTCCAGTTGCAGAGTCTGCCGAATCCGCCAGCCGACCCGTTCGCTCTCCCCGTCCCGGCGCTGGTACACCGGCTGGGTTGAATAAGCGGTGGTTTTGGCCTTGACTCCAGGATAATTTTCACTCACCTCCAAGGCCTGCCCCATTATTCTGGACACCGCCGCCGCCAGTCGGGCGCTGTCGTCGCCCCTGCGCTCCACCACCAGGGTGGCGTGCAGCAGATCGTTGACCGCCTCTTGCTCGGCAAAAGCGCTGAGCTGAACGGTAAATCCGTCCCCGGACTCCGGCGGAGTCCCGCCAGCCCCGGCGACGGCCGCCTGACCTGCCCCTACCCCCAGGGAAAAAAACATAACCAGTAAACGCAGTCCCTTCTTCATGAGCATCTCCTATATTCGGCAAATTCAACGTAAGCGATCGCGGGGCACCGCATCTTGCGGCGATCGAGCCGGCTCACGTACTGATGCAGGTCTCGCCGTAGGGCTTGCCGTTGCCATCAGAGCTAAGGGGAGGCAACCCATGATCGCTTACCCCGTGGATCCAATGATCAGTTACAATTAAATTACCGGCTACCACGATGTAACCAAAATAATGCCGGCATCGGGCACCACCCGGCTGCAGGATACCTGTATCGCCCACATTTTGCAGCATTCAGCGGGTAAAATCACTCTCAAATTTATTGCCGCCGCAAAAAAACACCCCCTGAGAAACAAACTCCGCACGATCAACCATAACCAACGACATAAAAAATATCTTTGCCAAAATACAATTTATCTTATAGGTTACGCGAACATTTCCCCAGCCGCTAAACATTTGATACAGCTAAGAAACAGCCCATGGCTTCCGGACGGGCAACAGCGACGGCCAGACTGCATCAAATCAGTCGTCGCAACCGGTGAACCAGGTCGTTTTTACCAGGAGATAACCACCATGCAGATCGTAGCTACCCAGCACAATGACAAGGCTTGCATTTTTATTGACGGCGTTGTGGATGAAAAAGGCGCTGAACAACTGAAACAAAAGATCAGCCAGTTACCTTTGGCAAGCCTGCGGGAGGTGGAAATCGACTGTGGCAAGGTCAAGCACATAGGCAGTTCCGGCATCGGCAAGCTGCTTCTGCTTTACAAGCAACTGGCCAGCCATGGCGGCAACATGAAGTTGATAAACCTGTCCGGCCCGCTTTTCGAGCTGTTCACCGAACTCAAGATGGATACCCTTTTCACCATAACCCGCCAAAACTGATACGGGGGTTCAATTATGCTAAACGAACTTAACAGGGCGATCGGCCCACTGATTGACAAACTCACCGTCAAACAGCAGATAAGTGCCGGCTTCATCATGATGATCGGCATTCTCATGCTAAGCGGTCTGGCCAGTTACATCGGGGTGAACTTCATCATCCAGGACGCCGATGAAATGGCGGCAAGCAACCGTCTGGACGCGGAGCTCGCCCAACGGGAAGTCGATCACATGATATGGGCCAATCAGCTCAACCTTCTGTTCACCGACGACTCGATTACCAGCCTGAATGTAGCCACCGACCACCGCCAGTGCGACCTGGGCCGCTGGCTGTACGGAACAGGCCGTCGGCAGGCCGAGCAACTGCTGCCCAGCCTGGCCCCGCTGTTACAGGAGTTGGAACAGCCCCATTTCCGGCTCCACCAATCGGCGATCAAAATCGACTCCCAATTCCGGCCGGCGGACCATCAGTTGGCCAATTATCTGCGGGATATCAAGGTTCGGCATCTCAACTGGATGCACAAGGTCAAGGACGCCCTGCTGGATCCCGGGATCAGAACTGCGGAAGTTCAGACCGACCACCAGCAGTGCGCCCTGGGTACCTGGCTGTACTCCGACACTTTCAGGGAGCGCCGGCGGCAAAGCCCGGAACTGGAAACCTTCTGGCAGACTGTGGAAGACCCTCACCATCGGTTGCACGAAAGCGTCCTCCGGATCAATGAATTGCTGGCCAATAACCAGCGCCAGGCCGCCATTGATCACTATCATGAGGTCACGGTACCGGCGGGAGACAACACCCTGGCCGCCATCGATGAAACCCTGGCCTGGCTGGATGACAACCTGGCCGGCTACCAGGCCGCCCAGGCCACCTACACCCGGGAAACCATCCCGGCCCTCAATGAGGTCCAGGACATTATTCACCGGACCAGGAATCACGTTCAGGCCAACCTGGTCACCGACGAGGGCCTGCTTAATACCGCCATGGGCCTCAAAATTCGGGTAACTCTGGTAATTTTGCTGGGCCTGGCCGTGGGTATAGGCATCACCTGGCCGCTGACCATCCGGCTTTCCCGCACTCTGGAAAGGGCCTCCCAAGAGGTTAGAAACAGCTCCTACCAGGTGGCCATGGCCGCCGGGGAAATCTCCTCCAGCAGCCAGTCGCTTTCCGATACCGCCTCGGAACAGGCCAGCTCCGTGGAAGAAACCTCGGCGGCACTCGAGGAAATTTCCAGCCACTGTACGCAAACCGTCGATCTGACCACCGGCTCCGAAAAGCTGATGAAGGAGAATATCCGGAAATCCGGCCATTCCCTCAAGGCCTTGTCGGAACTGACCCAGAACATGACCCAGATCGAAAAAGACAGCGGCCAGATCCGCTCAATCATCGCCACCATCGATTCTATTGCCTTCCAGACCAACCTGCTGGCCCTGAACGCGGCGGTAGAAGCGGCCCGGGCCGGTGAAGCCGGGGCCGGGTTCGCGGTGGTGGCCGACGAAGTCAAGAAGCTGGCCATGAAAACCGCCCAGGAAGCCAACCATATTCAACAGTTGCTGGCCACCACGGTTGGCCGGATCACTTCCTGCGCCGGATCATTAAAGGACATCAACCAGGATTTCGACCATATCGTCGAGACCGCCACCACCATCGGCGACAAGAACGCGGCCATTACCGAAGCCACCGAACAGCAGGCCAAGGGCGTCCAGCAGATAACCCAGGCCACCAATGAAAACTCCGATGCCACCCAACGGATTGCTGCGGCGGCGGAAGAGT
>PWOG01000051.1 GCA_003557565.1 Desulfobulbaceae bacterium | reverse complement strand
CCGCCGCCCAATCCGCCGACCTGCCCCGCTCCGACCCCAGCCGCCTGATCACCTCCCTGCGGGTGGAAGAATCCTGCCTGGATCTGCCCCTGACCCGGGAGATCATCCGGCGAGCCGGCGATCTGCCCCTGACCGTGGTACCCGACCGGGCCCAGCCGGAACCGGACCCGGCCCCCTATCCCCAGAGCCTGGCCCGGGGCAAGCGCCTGCTGCACCTGGGCCGCAACCGAGGGCGGTTCTTAAAGCCCTGCCCCGCCACCCGCAACTACCGCTGCTGCGACTACCAGGTGCTCAACATCGGGGCGGGCTGCCCCATGGACTGCGTGTACTGTATCCTCCAGGCCTACTTGAACAACCCCTGGCTCTCCTTTTACGTCAACCTCGACGACCTTTTCCGGGAGCTGGACCAGGCCTTGAGCGGCGGCGATTTCTGGCGCATCGGCACCGGCGAGTTCACCGACAGCATGGCCCTGGACCGGATCACCGGCCTGAGCGCCCGGCTCATCGAGTACATGGCCGACCAAAACAACGCCGTGCTGGAGCTGAAATCAAAAGCGGTGGTGCTGGACCACCTGCCGGGTCTTAACCATAACGGCCGGACCATCATAGCCTGGTCGCTGAACAGCACCGAGGTCATGGAACGGCTGGAGCTGCACACCGCCGATCTGGAAACCCGGCTGGCCGCCGCCGCCCATTGCGCCTCCTGGGGGTATCCCCTGGCCTTTCATTTCGACCCCATCATCTGCCATCCCGGCTGGGAAGAGGGGTATCTCGCCACCATCCGCCGCCTGTTCGCCGTGGTGCCGGCCAGCAGTATCGCCTGGATCAGCCTGGGCGCCTTCCGCTTCCTGCCCGCCCTCAAAGGGGTGATCGACAGCCGTTTTCCCGGCACCGAGTTCATCCACGAAGAATTCGTGCCGGGGCTGGACCAGAAATTCCGTTATTTCCGCTCCCGGCGCACCCGCATGTACCAGATCCTGGTCGAGGAACTGGCCCGCAATGCCCACTCCGGCACCTGCATCTACCTGTGCATGGAAAACGACCCGGTCTGGCGCCAGGTGTTCGGCTACACCCCGGAGGAAAAAGGCGGCCTGCCCGCCATGCTCGACGCCGCCGCCCGGGCCGCGGGCAACAAGTAAACGTTCACCAAGGGTACCAGCTTACCGGCCTGACGGGCCGTAATCGTTCAGCAGTGCCGCAGGTTCGGGCAAGCAGCCAAGCGCAGCGTACCTCCTGGTACGTAAGCTTGACTGATCGCCCGAAGATGCGGTGCTGCTGGACGATTACAGAAACAATTGATTGGAGTTGACATCACCGGCGGTACTTTCTAGAATGAGCCGACTTTTTTACCAGCCAGCCCAATTATCCCTTCAGCCACCAACGAGGTGTTGTCATGATCAACAAGGCCATTCTTATCGGCAATCTGGGAGCCGACCCGGAAGTACGCTACTCCCAGAGCGGCGACGCCGTCACCACCTTCCGGATCGCCACCACCGAGGTCTGGAGAAAACCCGACGGCAGCAAAGACGAAATGACCGAATGGCACCGGATCGTGACCTTCAAACGGCTGGCGGAGATCTGCGGGGAGTATCTGGCCAAGGGCTCCCGGGTCTATATCGAAGGCCGGATCCAGACCCGCAAATGGCAGGATAAGGACGGCAACGACCGCTGGACCACCGAGATCGTCGCCCGCGAGATGAAGATGCTCTCCCCCCGGGGCACCGGAGGAGGTGGCGACAACCAGATGATGGACGAACCGCCGCCCCCCGAACCCTCCATGGGCGACGATGTTCCCTTTTAGGGCCGCCCGGCTGATCTTCCCGCTTCACCCTGACCGACAGCCAACCACAGCCCAGGGCAAGGAAACTGACGTGACCGCAAAAAACTTCGCCATCAAGAGTATGTTGCCCTCCGCGAGCCCGCTGGGTGTATTGACCGTCCTGACCCTTGCCGCCGTGCTGTTATGCCTGCCCTCCGGGGTGGCGGCCCACGATCATCACGGGCATGGCCACGGCGAGGAACACCATGACCATCATGATCATGGCCACGGCTCGGGCCCGGGGGCCCATGTGCATGGTCTGGCGGAATTGAACCTGATCCTGGAGGATTCACGGCTGATAATTGATATGCTCAGCCCGGCCATGAACAAGGTCGGTTTTGAACACCAGCCCCGCGACCGGAAGCAAAGGGAAAAAATTGACCAGGCCATCGAACTTCTCCGCGACGGTGAAAGCATGTTTTCTTTCCCTGTTGCTGCCCGGTGCCGGTTGATCAAGGCCGAGGCCGACGCGGATTTCGACCTTGAACCGCCACCCGAGCACCGGCATGAAAACCAGGACCAACATGGCAAGGCCAGCGGCCATGACCATGATCACGCTGATCATGCCGATTTTTCGGCCCTCTGGGAATTTCACTGTGAGCGGCCCGAACACTTGAGCCATATCGATTTCCTGCTGTTTCAGGACTTCCCCGCCACCCACCGTCTCCGGATCCAGGCCATTACCCCGGCGGGGCAGAAAGGGGCCGAACTGCGCCCCGCCGAGCCCCGTTTTGACCTGTAACACCGCACCTTGACCGCGATGTCCGCCACCGCACACAACAACCGGGTGATCGACTGCCGCCACCTGCGGTTTCGCTGGCGCCGCCGAGGGCCGCTGATCCTGGACCTGGAATCCCTGACCGTCGACCAAGGAGAGATGGTTTTCATCGCCGGCCCCAGCGGCAGCGGTAAAACCACTTTGCTCAACCTGCTCACCGGTGTCGGGGTCGCCGAAGAGGGCCGGGTGGCGGTTCTTGGCCAGGATCTTGCGGCCATGGGCGGCAGCCGGCGGGACCGTTTCCGGGCCGACCACATCGGCTATATCTTTCAGCTCTTCAACCTGCTGCCTTACCTTTCCCTGCTGGAAAACGTCCTGCTGCCCTGCCGTTTTTCCCGCCGCCGGCGACTCAAAGCCGCCGGCGGCCGGGCCAACGACCAACGGGCAACCGCCGCCGACACAAAGCCCGCCGGCGGCCAGCGGACCGCCCTGGCCGCCGAGGCGCGGCGGCTTTTGGCCCACCTGGACCTGGGCGATCCGTACCTGCTCAAACAACCGGTGGCGGAACTAAGCGTCGGCCAGCAGCAGCGAGTGGCGGCGGCCCGGGCCCTGATCGGCGGTCCCGAACTGGTGATCGCCGACGAACCCACTTCCTCGCTGGACATGGACCGACGGGAATCCTTCGTGCAACTGCTGTTTGCCGAATGCGCCCGCCAGGGGGCCACCCTGGTGATGGTCAGCCACGACCGCAGCCTGGAGCATCTTTTCGACCGCAGCATCCTGCTCGATCAAATCAACCGAGCCGCTTGCGCGCCGGCCGGGCCGGAGAGATAATGATGGCAACCCTGACCCTGGCCTGGAAGAGTCTGCTCAACCGCCGTTATACCGTAGGGCTAACCGTGCTGGCCATCGCCCTGGCGGTGGCCCTGCTGCTGGGGGTGGAACGCCTGCGTTACGAGGCCCACAGCGGATTCACCGCCACCATCAGCGATACCGACCTGGTGGTCGGAGCCCGGAGCAGCCCGGTGCAGCTTCTGCTCTACTCGGTCTTTCGCATGGGGGAAGCCACCAGCAATATCTCCTGGCGCAGTTATCGGCATATCGCCGATCATCCCCGGGTGAACTGGACCGTGCCCCTGTCCTTGGGGGATTCCCACCGAGGATATCCAGTGCTGGCTACCAACAGCGATTATTTCCAATATTACCGTTACGCCGACCAGCGTCCCCTGGAGTTAAAACAGGGAACACAATTTGAAGATGTCTTCGAGGCGGTGCTGGGCTACGAGGTGGCCCAAAAGCTTGGATACCAGCCAGGCGAGGAGATCGTCATCGCCCACGGCGCCGACGACGTGGCCTTTGTCCGCCACGACGACATGCCCTTCACCGTGGTGGGGATACTGGCCCCCACCCGCACGGCGGTGGACCGGACCATCCACATTCCCCTGGAGGGTTTCGAGGCCATCCACCTGGGCTGGGAGGCCGGAGTGCCACTGCCCGGCCGCCAGGTTTCGGCGGATGACGCCAGGGAAAGAGACCTGACCCCGAAAACCATCACCGCCTTTCTGGTGGGCCTGGATTCCCGGGCCGCCAGTTTCCAGCTCCAGCGTTACGTCAACAATTACCCCCGGGAGGCCCTGACCGCCATTCTGCCGGGGGTGGCCCTGCACCAGCTCTGGGATCTGCTGGGCACGGCGGAACAGGCCCTGCGGCTGATCTCCTGGTTCGTGGTGGGGGTGGGGCTGCTGGGCATGCTCAGCGCCCAGCTCAGCAACCTGGAGGCCAGGCGGCGGGAAATGGCGATCCTGCGGGCAGTGGGTGCCGGCCCCCGCTACATTCTGATGCTGATCTGCGGGGAGGCGCTGCTGCTGGCTTTGCTGGGGGCCGTGCTGGGCACCGTCCTGCTTTATGCCATGATCATTGGCGCGGGAGGATTGATCGAAGCCCGCTTCGGTCTTTTCATCGGTCTTGGCGGCCTGCGGCCCATGGAACTGGCCTATCTCGGCATTGTTCTGCTGGCAGGTCTGGTCAGCGGCCTGATTCCCGCCATCCGCGCTTATCGCCAGGCGGTGGTCAACGGTATTAGCATGCGTATGTAGTTGCAGGCCTGGTCAAAACACACTGGCCCGCCGTAATCGCCGGGGCCGCTACCCGGCAACGCCCGTTTGACTCGGCCTGCCGGTGCGGCTTGCGGTGTTGGGCAGACCCATCATAAACTTGAGATAAGCGATCACTAACAACTGGAGTAAACTTGAATGCGCTGGAGCTTTGCAGTTTTTTTCGGCCTGCTGCTGGTCACGGGCCTGGCGGCGCTGCTGTTTTACCCTTACGGGCAGAGCCGGCAGCCATCCCCCCCGGTAACCGACCAGGAAACCGACACCGCCGGCAACGTCTCGCCGCCGCATCAGTTTGTCTTAAAAAAGGATGAACCGGCGGCCGAGGAGCAGACCGGGACTGAACCAACGGGGGATGAAGATGACCTGCTGACCCTGGAGTGGGAAGATATGATTCCCCTGGACTGGGAGCCCGACCTTTATTTCGACGAATACGACATCGATCTTTTGGACGACGACGATGACCTGGCCATCGAGCTGATGGATAAACTGGAAGACGTCTGGGCCGCCGCCCCGGTGGTGGAAGATCTGGACGGCCGGCGGGTCCGCCTGCCGGGCTTTGCCGTCCCGCTTGACGCAAAGCCCGGCACGGTGTCGGAGTTTCTGCTGGTACCCTATTTCGGGGCCTGTATCCATGTACCGCCGCCGCCGGCCAATCAGATCGTCTACATCAAGAGCCGGGAACCGGACATGATGTTCGAGCTGGAACTTTTTGACACCGTCTGGGTCAAAGGCACCATGCAGACCCAAAGCTTCACCGACGATGAACTGGGCAAGGCCGGTTATACCATCATTGCCGACGGCATCGAGCCCTACGAGGACGACTCGGTAATCAACCTGTAAACGTTCATCCGCACCGCATCTTCGGGCGCTCAGCCAGGCTTGCGTACAGGGGGTACGCCGCGCCTGGCTAATCCCCCGAACCTGCGGCACGGCTGAACGTTTACGGCCCGTTAAATCTGCAGTTATTTGCCTTGATGAACTTACATCAACACTGGAATAATATGAGCCTCCATCCACGACATACCCCCTGCCTGGTCTACGCCAATGCCGCCGGAGAGATCAAGGATCTGCCCGATTTGCTGATGGCCGGCCGCAGCGGCCGTGACTTTTGGCGGCCGGAGCTGGATACCTTGATTCCCCTGCCGCCGGGCAGCGAACTTTTTGTCCTGCCCCAGCGTCGACCGGTGGGCTTCGATCCGGACAGCGGCGAGCCCCTGCTGGTCGATGAGGACCCCGAAGAGCCCGGGAAACCGGCTCAGGCGGTGGCCGCCTTCATCGCCCCGGCCCATACCGCCATCCTCGGCGCCGCCTTTCAGAAGGCGCAAGAGCCCGCCCCTACCCTGCCCCTGTTTGCCTATACCGCCGTGGGCTGGTACCGGGACCGCTTCTGGGTCTGCGCCATGCGCAGCGACCCCGACCCCCGCCAGGACTTCGAACGCTACCGGCCCGGCGCCGTGGAAAAGCGCACCAAACAACGGCTACGGCAAAAAGAGAACAACCGCCTG
>PWOG01000141.1 GCA_003557565.1 Desulfobulbaceae bacterium | reverse complement strand
CAACAGCAAACGGCCCCGGTATATGCGGGCGGGGGTTCTTCCGGGGCCGTTTGCTGTTGCTGTTCGGCCCGGTGCCGGGGCAGATAGATCCGGAAAGTGGAGCCCTGCCCCGGTTCACTGTAGAAATTGATAAAGCCGAAATTTTGCTTGATGATCCCGTATGCCGTGGCCAGCCCCAGACCGGTGCCTTCGCCGCTTCCCTTGGTGGTGAAGAATGGCTCGAAAATTTGGGTCTGGGTTTCCCGGTCCATGCCGGCTCCGTTGTCACTGACGCTCAACTGGACATATTCGCCGGGCCGGCAGTCGGGATGGGTGGCGCAATAGTTTTCATCCAGCACGATATTGCTGGTTTTGATGCTGATCCGGCCATCGCCGGTGATGGCGTCGCGGGCGTTGACACAGAGATTGGTCAGTACCTGGTTGAACTGGCCCGGGTCGATCAACACCGGCCAGAGTTCGGCGGCGGGTTGCCAGTTGAATTCTATTTCATCGCCGATCAGCCGCTGGAGCATTTTCAGCATGTCGGTTACCGTTTCGTTGAGATCAAGCACCTGGGGTGCTGCCGTTTGTTTGCGAGCAAAGGCGAGTAATTGCCGGGTCAAGTCATTGGAGCGCTGGGCTGCTTCCAGAATTCCGGTCAGTTCTTCATGACCCGGTTGACCTTCGGGGATCCGCAATACCCCAAGTTCGGCATAACCCTTGATTACGGTGAGAATATTATTGAAATCATGGGCTACGCCGCCGGCCAGGGTGCCGATGGCTTCCATCTTCTGGGCATGGTTGAGTTGGGATTGCAGCAGCTTTTCCCGTTTCTGCCGGCGCCGGCGTTCTTCCACCTCCGCCAGTTCGCGCTGGATGGCTGGAACCAGCCGGGCCAGCTTGTCTTTCATGACGTAATCCCGGGCTCCCTGGCGCATGATCGTGGTGGCTGTCTCCTCGCCCACGGCTCCGGAAACCAGGATAAAGGGCACCTCGGGCTGGGCTGAGCGGACGATTTCCAGGGCCTCAAGCCCGTTGAAGCCCGGCATGGCATAGTCGGAAAGGATCAGGTCCCATGACTGCCGGGTCAGGGCAAGCTTCAGCGCCTCGGCGGTGTCCACCCGCAGGTGTTGCGGTGTGTAGCCCCCTTTTTGAAGCGTACGGATGATCAGGGCGGCGTCGTCATCGGAATCCTCGATCAACAGCACCCACAGTTCTTCACTCATCTTCAACCCTGTTGTTTTGTGGGGGGCCCTGGTTCAGCACCAGCCAGTAAATGCCCAGTTGGCGGATGGCCTCCATAAACTGAGCAAAATCCACCGGTTTACGAATAAAGCTGTTGGCCTTCAGGCGGTAACTTTGGAGTAGATCCTGCTCCTGGTTGGAGGTGGTGAGCATAACCACCGGCAGCAGCTCGGTCAGGGGGTTGGCGCGGATCTGTTCCAGGACCTGCAGGCCGTTGAGTTTGGGCAGGTTGATATCAAGCAGCACCAGCTCCGGCAGCTCCCCTGGGTCGCGGCCGCTGTATGCACCGCGACCAAAAAGGTAATCCAGCGCCTCGGCACCATCCCGGGCCACCACCACCTCGTTTAAAATATTATTTTTTTTCAGCGCCCGGATGGTCAGGGCTTCATCATCCGGGTTGTCTTCCACCAGCAGGATTATCCTGTCGTTCATCTCTTGTTGCCCCGCTTGGATTCATCGTCGTCCAGGGTGAAATAAAAACTCGCTCCCCGGCCTTCTTCGGCCTCGGCCCAGATCATCCCGCCGTGGCGATGAATGATCCGCTGTACCGTGGCCAGGCCGATACCGCTTCCTTCAAAATCGTTGGGGCTGTGCAGGCGCTGGAAGGCGGTGAATATTTTATCGGCATAATTGATGTCAAAGCCGGCCCCGTTGTCCCGGACAAAACAGGTCTGCCCGCCGTCTTGGTTTTCGGCGCCAAAGGTTATTTCCGCCTCCGGGGTTTTGCCGGTGAACTTCCAGGCGTTGCCCAGCAGATTGTCCATCACCGCCCGCAGCAGCACGGGATCCCCTGAAACCTGGATGCCGGGTTGGATGTTGACCCGCACCTGGCGCTCGGGGCTGGCCTTTTTAAGCTCGTCGATGATCGTTTCCGCCATGGCGCTCAGGTCCACCCGGGACCAGTTGATCTCTCCCCGGGAAAGCCGGGAGAGCTGCAGCATGTCGTCGATAAGTTTGCCCATCCGGACGCAACCGCCGCGGATCCGGCGGATATAGTCCCGGCCGGTGTCATCCAGGACTTCGTGGTAATCCTCGACCAGGGCCTGGCTGAAGCCGTCGATTCCGCGCAGTGGGGCGCGCAGGTCGTGGGAAATGGAGTAGGCGAAGGCGTCCAGCTCCCGGTTGGTGGCACCCAGCTCTCGCTGCGCCTGGCGGCGTTTATGGATCTCCTGTTCGAGGGGAGCAATGGCCAGGCGGCGAAAGCTCAGCCACAGCATCAGGCCCAGAACGGCGGTGATGCCCAGGGAAGCCAGCAGCAGGCGATTGCGGATCTGCTGGATCATGGTCTCGGTCTTGCTGTAATCCTTGCTTAAGGTCAAAGACAGCAGGTGTCGATCCTGGTATGTCACTTCGTGGTTGCGGGCAATCACGTAGGGCGAGGTGGTTTTACGCTCAAAACGGCTGAACAGATGGCCGGTGGGTGAATAGGCTTCGAACAGCAGCACATCTTCGTGGTGGGTAAACCAGTATTCCATGAACTGTTCGACATCGGCGAACTGGTTTCTGAGCAGGGGCTCGGTCATGAAAGTGGCCGCAGCACGCAACTGGTAGTTGAGCTGGGTTTCCAATTCGTTCATGTGAGTCCGGCGGTGCTGGTTAACCAGCACGTAGTCGACCAGCGCCAGGATCAGCAGCAGGATCGCCAGCATGGCGACGATGACCCGGCGATAGGAAAATACTTCGGGATATTCGTTTTCCGTGATGTCGGCTTTATTCACCCTCAAAACTCTCCAGCATCTCGTCTAGAATATCGTAATATTCAGGTTCTACCGCCACCACGCCGGTGGCGCTGCCCTTGATCGCCGACAGGATTTCCGCTTTCAAGGGGTGTTGGTTTATGGCCAGCAAAGCCTTGCGTAGGCGTTCCACCAGACTTGCCGGCAGATCTTCCCGGGTGAGGAACAGGTGGTCGGGGATCAGTGGGGTGGTGGCCAGGGCCCTTAGCCCGCGGGGACGGTAGGCGTAAAAGACCTCGTCCTTGACCGCGCCAGCGGAGAAATAACCACCCAGCACCCCCAAGGCCACATCGTGATGGGAGTTGAGAAAATCATAGTGGCCCAGATCATCAAGGGAAACCCCAGCCTGTTCCAGCAGGGCTCGGGGCGCCACGTGGCCCATGGTGGAATTGATGTCGCCAAAGGCAAAGCTTTCTCCTTTGAGGTCGGTCAGGTTATTATAACGGGAGTCCTCGCGAACGATGATCATGCCGGGAAAAAATGGTCGGCCGTCTTCTTCCAGCATGGCCAGCAGCGGCTTGTCGCCATAAGTCCGGCGCATAATGACGTAAGGGGCCGGCCCCATAAAGGCCAGATCCGCCTGGTCGCGGCCTACGAAATCGATATGGGCCCGGTAGGTTTGCTGAACCCTGACTCTCACCGGCCGGCCCAATTCGTCGGCCAGGTAATCCGCCAGGGGCGTGAAACGGTTGGTCAGTTCCGTGGCCGGTAGATAGGGGTGTATCCACAGAGTCAGTTCCCGGTTTTCCCCGTGGGCGGCCGGTGGGCAAATAAAGCCGGCGCCAGGGCCAATAACGGCAAAGAACAGCAGTACGGCCAGCCGGGCCAAGCCGGGGAGCAAGGGAGCCAGGATTTGTTTTTTCTGGCCGCGGTTGTCTGCATAAGCGGTTGTCTTCATAATTTTTAATATCTTGCGCCACCTGAAGAAATAAGTCAACGATCCAGTTTTGTTATCAAAATATTTTGTCCTGCCGGAAGTTTTGTAACCAATCACAGGATTTGTCCTGCAATAAGTGATCACGGGGGCAAAATGGTAAGCGCCCGCAGGGTGCCGCAGGTTGTGGTGAATCCCGACGGCGAAGCGTACATCAGTACGCGAGCCGACCCGATCGCCGCTTATGGCGGTGCCAGGTTGAGCGTTTACCATGTTTGGCGTTAATTGGGCCGGGCCGCCGGTTTCATGATGGCTGGAGGCTGTCCCCGGCCCGGCGGCAAGCGGCGGCGAAATCTTCCGGGTAATGGCCGCAGATCCAGCGTTGCTGGGCTTCGGTGAAGGCGCCCATGGCAAAGGGCAGCTTGGGCAGCAGGGAGTAGAGCAGGTGTTGATCGCGGTCCGGGTCATCCAGCCTTTTACTGTATTCGATACTGGTCACCAGGGTGGCTCCCAGTTCGGCCAGAATCCGTTGGGCCTTCAGCAGGGCCAAATCCAGGGATCTTCGGCAGGCGGTGTCGGCCTCAAGGATATTGCCTGTTTCTTCCTTGGTCATGATCTGCAGTTCCCATTGGGAAACCTGAGCTTTGGGGACAAACAGGATTACCTGTTCGTCCTCGTGGATGATAAGTTGGCTTGGGGCGCCGGGTCGGCCGTCGATCCGGCGGTTGTGACGCAGGGCCTCGAGGTAGGCGGCAAAAAGCCCCCGGCCGTGACGCTGTCGGAATTCCCGGCAGCAGTCGCTTACCTGGTCACCGCTGGAAAAGGCGGGGGGTGGGGGGACCAGGGCGTACTGCTGATGAATCTGCTGGTGGGAAGCGTGCAGGCGAAAGCCGCTGCCGGAAAAATCATAGCCGAAATTCCAGCCCCAGAGGGTCGCGGTAAAGGGCAGTTGGCCGGGGTCGGCCCTGCTGATGGCCGCCCGGATCTCTTGCCGCAGCTGCTCAAGCTCCGTTGAGGTCAGACCGGTGCGCTGCCACCTTACCGGCAGTGCAAGCATCCGGGCCAGACGTACGTAGGTGCGCTGATAGTAAAGGTGGCGCAGGCCGGTCATGTCTTCCGGGGTCAGCTCATGGATGCGGTAGCGGATGGCATCTTCGGCCATGTTGGCGGCATAGTGTCCCCAGGGAATATAGCTGTTGCGCCGGAGATATTCGTAGATGTGGGTGGCCTCTCCCGGGGCGCCGTATTCGCCCACGATCTCGCTGCCTCCCTGGGCCCCGGGCACCAGCACCATGACCTTCCGGTAGTTTGCCGGCAGGTGGGGGTTGTTGGCCACCGTTTCAAAAAGATCGTGGTCGTGGATCAGGGGGCGGCCGGTGTCGGCATGATAGCGCAGGCCTGCGGGGGTGTGGTCGGCGCCCATGATGAATTCGCAACTTAAGGCCGCCAGGGCGGCAAGATCGGCCGGATCGGTGGAACTGGCCGCCAGGCTGAGTTGCAGCGGCCTGGGTAGCAGGGCGGCCAGACGTTCCGCCGTGGGCGGTGTTAACTGATCGTTCCGGTCTTGTCGGTCCGTCAGCTGCCCCAGGGTTTGCTGTAGAGAAACGGTCGGGGCCGGGGGCAGGCGGATACCGCCGGGGTCGGCGGCCTTCTTCTCGGCCCAGGATCTGCAGATACAGGTGACTCCCCGGAAACCGAACGGATTGGGAATCTCGTAAACCGGGTCGGCGGAGTCGACGGTGATGTCGCCGGGGGGGAAATTGCGTTGATTGTCGATGGCAGCCCGGTCGGCTTCCGGTTCCTGGCCGCCGCTGCCCCTGTTGCAGCCGGGATGATGGGGGCCGGCGGCGGTAATGCCTCCGGTGTCGTCTGCCGTGTCTTCCTGGTAACCCAGGATCGCCAGACTGTCATGTTCCCGCAGATTACGTACCCGATATGAGGGGTGGTGCGTGTATACCACAAAATTGCCATTTTCATCGAGGAACTCACGCATTAGTGTACATCTCCTTGTACGGTTCCTTGGTACAGTACTGGGTAATGGCCATTTTTTGCCTAAGCGAGCACAGGGCGCCGCCATAGGCGGCGATCGGGCCGGCTTGCCTGGCTTACCTGTCGATGAACGTATCGCCCAGGATCGCCGCCTATGGCGGGGCCCGTGACGCTTACGTGGTTATGACCGACGCCGGTTTCCTGGGTCCGGTTACTGACTTTTATACAGGTGGTGCCCCAAGGGACCGCTGCCCCGGCCCAGATCC
>PWOG01000118.1 GCA_003557565.1 Desulfobulbaceae bacterium | reverse complement strand
GGCACGGCTGTTCGCTTACGGCTTCCGTTAGGTCAACGATTGCCGCCAAGATGTAACCAATCACAAAATTTTTTCCGTAAGCGGTCACGGGGTGCCGCAGGTTGCGGCGAGCGGGGCGGTGAAGCGTACATCAGTACGCGAGCCGACCCGGTCGCCGCAAGATGCGGTGCCCCGTGACCGCTTACCGTCAGATCTTGCGCAGACGGATGGACTCCGGGGTTACCTCCACCAGCTCGTCGTCGTTGATATAGGAAATGCATTCCTCCAGGCTCATCTTTTCCGGCGGGGTGAGGGTCACGTTTTCGTCCGAGCCCGAAGCCCGCATGTTGGTGAGCTTCTTGCCCTTGGCCGGATTGACCACCATCTCGCCTTCACGGCTGTTTTCGCCGATGATCTGGTTCTTGTAGACCCGCTCGCCGGGGCCGACGAACAGGCGCCCGCGGTCCTGGAGGTTGAACAGGGCGTAGGCCACGGTGGTGCAGGGCTCCATGGCCAGCAGGGTGCCGTTGCTTCGGTTCTTGATCTCGCCGGCGTAGGGGCCGTACTCGGCGAAGACGTAGTTCATCACCCCCAATCCCTTGGTATCGGTCATGAACTGGGCGCGATAGCCCAGCAGGCCCCGGGTGGGAATCTTGTAAAGCAGCCGGGTCATGCCCCTTTCCTGGGTCATTTCCAGCATCTTCCCCTTCAGCTGACCTAGTTTCTCGATCACCGTGCCGCTGTACTGTTCATCGACATCGATGGTCAGTTCCTCGTAGGGCTCCAGCTTGACCCCGTTTTCCTCGCGCATGATCACCCGGGGGCGAGTTACCTGCAACTCGTAGCCCTCCCGCCGCATGCTTTCAATGAGGATGGACAGGTGCAACTCGCCGCGTCCGGCCACCGCGAAACCGGCCCCCTCACTCAGGGGGGTTACCCGCAGGGCCACGTCGGAAATGGTCTCCCGGCGCAGACGCTCTTCGATGTGCCGCGAGGTGACGAATTTTCCTTCCTGGCCGGCGAAGGGCGAGTCGTTGGGGAGAAAGTGCATGGCGATGGTGGGCGGATCGATGTCGATCAAGGGCAGCGGCCGGGGGTTGTCCGGGTCGGTGAAGGTCTCGCCCACGGTGATGTCGTCCATTCCCGCCACCGCCACGACTTCGCCGCAGATCGCCTGCTCGGTGGGCACCTGGGCATTGCCTTCGAACCGGTAGATTTTGGTGATCCGGGCCGTCTTGGTGGAGCCGTCCCGTTTGCAAACCACTACCCCCCGGTTGATATTCAGGGTGCCGCCGGTGATCTTGCCGATGGCCAGACGTCCCAGGTATAGGGAGGCGTCCAGGGAGCTGACCTGCATTTGCAGCGGTCCTTCAGGGTCTCCCCCGGGGGGCGGGATCCGCTCCACGATGAGATCGGCGATGGCGCTCATGTCCGCGCCCCCGGCTGGCAGTTCCAGGGAAGCGTAACCGTCCTTGGCCGAGGCGTAAACCACTGCGAAATCCAGCAGGTCATCGGGGGCCCCCAGCTTGACGAACAGATCGAAAACCTGGTCCACCACCCAGTCGGGCCGGGCCGCCGGTTTGTCGATCTTGTTGATTACCACGATCACCGGCAGCGCGGCGGCCAGAGCCTTCTTCAGAACGAAGTAGGTCTGGGGCATGGGTCCTTCCTGGGCGTCCACCAGCAACAGGCAGCCGTCAGCCATCCGCATGACCCGCTCCACCTGGCCGCCAAAATCGGCATGGCCGGGAGTGTCGATGATGTTGATCACGTGACCTCGGTGGCTGAAAGTGCCGTTTTTGGAGGAAATGGTGATCCCTCGCTCCTTTTCCAGGTCCATGGAGTCCATGAGCCGTTCGGCGACCTGCTGGTTTTCCCTGAACATGCCGCTTTGGCGGAAAAGCTGGTCCACCAGGGTGGTTTTGCCGTGATCGACGTGGGCGATGATGGCGACGTTTCTGATTTTTTGCTGGTCAGTCATGTTTTTCCGGTCCGGAGGTTGGGCCGTTTTCGCTGATACCGGGGGTTTTGAGGCTGTTGTCGTGGGCACGATTATAAGCACTGGCACCGGGGAGCACATACGGCGGAAGTAAGCGCCCGTGCATGGACGCTGGAGAAGCCGGAAACATTAAATTAATTTTTTCGGAAAAGCAAGTGGAAAAAGCATCGCCGCGATGCGGCGGGGAGGTTTTTGGCCCCGCCGTCAACCTATCTTGCCCCCTGCCTAACTTCCCTTTTTTTCTTGACACCCCCCGTCTTTTAAAACTATAAGAAGCTTAGTGGTGCAAAGTGGGGAAAAGGGGGCGAATGGGGTTTGAGGGGTGCTGCACGGCTGGTGCAGAAGCGGCAGAAGTCGCGAAAAGTCCACGGCATCGCTAAGAGTTGCTGAAGGCTGGCAACGGGTAGCCGGGGAAGGATCGACTGCCGGCGAAGTTTGAGGTTGCCCCGATACCGGGGGGTACAGGGAGGCTGAGCGATTGGACGGTGAAGGCAGGGTGCGTACTCCGGTGTATCATTTCCGGGGCCGTTCCGAGCATACCTTGGATGGCAAGGGCAGGCTCAACATCGCCACCCGTTTCCGGGACGTTTTACGTCAGCAGTATGATGAGCGGCTCATGGTCATGCCCTGGAAGTCGTGCCTTAAAGCCTATCCCCTGCCGACCTGGGAAGAATTGGAAGTGAGTCTGATGGCCCAGGGGAAGAAGCACCCCCAGCAGCTCAAAATGACGCGGTACATGATCGGTGGCGTGGTGGAGTGCGCCCTGGACCGCCAGGGCCGTATCCTGCTGCCGCCTAATCTGCGGGATGAATGCAGTTTGTCTAAGGATGTGGTGGTCAACGGAATGATTACGTACTTTGAAATCTGGGACAAAGAGACCTGGGAACAGATCAGCCGGCCCACCAGTGAACAGTTCGCCGAGTTCGAGCAGACCCTGCTGGAATTGGGGCTTTTTTAAGGTTGATGAACAGCCTTCACCAACCGGTTCTGCTAACCGAAGTCCTGTCCTGGCTGGCCCCGGTCAGCGGTGGGATTTACGTCGATGGCAACCTGGGTCTGGGCGGCCATGCCGCCGCCATTCTCGAGGCCAGCGCCCCGGACGGCCGGCTGATCGGTTTTGACTGGGATGAAGAGGCCCTGACCAGGGCCCGTCGCCACCTGGATCGTTTTGGCGACCGGGCGCATTTGCTGCAGCGCAACTTTGTTGAACTGGAGGCAACCTTGGGCGAACTGGGGATCAGTCATATCGACGGTATGCTGCTTGACCTGGGGCTTTCCTCGCTGCAGCTGGACGGCGCCGGCGAGGAGGGCCGGGGCAGGGGGTTCAGTTTCCGCCGGCCGGAGCCGCTGGATATGCGCATGGATCGCCGGCATGGACCCACGGCGGCGGATCTGCTCCGGGAGCTGGGCGAGGCCGAACTGGCCGATATTTTTTTCTACTACGGGGAAGAACGTCAGGCCCGGCGCATCGCCGGCCGGCTGGTGCAGCAGCGGCGGCAAACCCCTATCATCGACACCGTCCAGCTGGCCGACCTGGTGGCCGGGGCGGTGCCCCGTCGCTTTCATCCCCGTAAAATTCATGTGGCCACCAGGGTTTTTCAGGCCCTGCGGATTGCCGTCAACCGGGAGCTGGAAAATCTGGAAAAAATACTGGAAACAGCACCTTCCCGGCTTAGCGCCGGGGCCCGTCTGGTGGTGATCACCTTTCATTCCCTGGAGGATCGCCTGGTCAAGAGGGCTTTTCGCCAGGATCCGGGCCTGGCCGTCCTGACTCCCCGGCCGGTGACGCCGAGTGCGGCGGAATTGCAGCACAATCCCCGCGCCCGCAGCGCCAAGCTCCGGGTTGCCCAGCGCCGGGAGGCGGCGGCGTGATCCGGGATTATGGCAACCGCCGGAACGGTATGGCACGGCCTGGGCGCGGTGGCCGCCAGCCCGGCGGGCTGTTGCCGGCAGGTATTGGTGCTTTGCCGGTTCTGCCGATCATGGCGATGGTGGCGTTGGTGGGCTGCTTGTGGCTGGCCTGGTCGGTGCAAAGTGGCCGGGATGAAGTAGCAGTTGAGCAGGCGCGGCAGGAAAAAATTATCCAGCAGCACCGCCAGCTGAGCCAGCGTTACGATGAATTGCTGGCCCCCGAGAGAATTGAGGCGGAGGCGGCGGGGTTGGGGCTGTATCCGCCCCGGGAAGGGCAGGTGCAGCGCCCTTGAAGACGATGATCTGAGGAGAAAGTTGATGCTTAAGACCATGACCGCGAAGCTGCGGGGCCAAAAAATCTTTTTTTTGATCCTGCTGCCCGTGGTCATACTGGGGCTGCTGGGGCTGTTCGCCCTTTCCGGAGCCGGGGAAGTCCGGACCGGGGCGGCGTACAGCGGCGGCTTTTCGGAGAACAATGCCGGGCAGCGGCGCAACAATATCTATGATCGCAATTTTGACACCCTGGCCCTGAGCTTTCGGCTCAACTCCCTGTATGCCCGGCCCCTGGAGATTGCCGACCCCGAAGGGACCGCCGCCGAACTGGCCCGGCTCCTGGACTTGGACCGGGAGGACTTGCTGGATTCTTTGCGCAGCCAGCGCAGTTTTGTCTGGCTGGACCGCCAGGTTGAGAAGGAAAAAGCGCAAGAGGTGCTGGCTGCGGAAATTCAGGGGGTCTATGACATGCCCCGTTCCCACCGTTATTATCCCAACCATGACGAGGCCTCCCACGCCATCGGCTTTGTCAAGGACGGCCAAGGGCTGGCCGGGCTCGAACTCTCCTATGAAAATATCCTGCGGGGCGGAGTCAGTGATGCCCGCCTGGTTGCCGCCGGTGTTCCCGAGAGGGCGGCGGCCGACGGCGGGGTACACTTGATCAGCACTTTGGACCTGTCGATACAGCGAGAACTGGAGCAGCGTCTGGCCCGGGTGCTGCGCACCGTGGACGGCAGCTTTGCTTCTGCCCTGGTAATGGACGTCAGCAGTGGAGCCGTGGTGGCCATGGCCAGTCTGCCTTCCTACGATCCCAATAATTTTTGGGCCGCCGGAGCCGAAGAGCGGGTCAACCGGGCCGTGGTACCCCGGGTTCGCCCCGGGGCATTGAGGGATATGTTCAGCCGGGCGGCGGCCATTGATGCACGGGATTGGGCCGCCTTCGACCTGCTGCCCGGAGAGCGGGAGCGGGCAGGCCAGGGTTGGTGGCAGCCGCTTGAGCCGGACGTTTATGCCCCCGCTGGGCAGAAGCTTGCCGGTGGCGGTTCGGCAAAAATGCTCTCCAGGGAATTTTTAAACCAGGTCGGTCTTTGTCAGGTCAGCGACATGGATCTGCTGGAAGGCCATACCAGGGAAGAGATCATGCCGTTGAAAGGGGGCCGGGAGGGAGACTGTCGGCAGCTTTTCCAAGATAACCGGGTTGCCGTCAGCGGGGTTTCCCTGCTGACGGCCTTCAGTCGGCTGGTGAACAGTGGTCGGCCGGTGGACCCTCATCTGATCAGGGGATTCTGGGACGGTGAACAGTTCTGGCCCCGCCAAATCGAGGAGGACGGCAGGGCCTTGCCGGTTGATACCGGCCGGGCAGTGCTCGAGGATTTGCTGCGGATGGTTGACCCCCGCGGGGCGGTGGCAACTTACGAGAGCCTGGTGGCCCAGAGTCGGCCCCGGGATCATTTTTCCCCGGCCCCGGCGAGGTACAACGGAAAGTCGGGCGAGGGCGGCTCGCTGGCCGAGCAGCAAGATGCCGGGGCAGCCGGGGAGACGGCCAGGCCCCGTTACCAGGCCGTGCTGCTGGGTCTGGCCCCGGTCGATGATCCGGCCCTGGCGGCCCTGGTCTTTGTCGACGGAGCCCGGCTGGATCTTGACCTGCCTTCGCCCCTGTCCGGAGTGGTCCGTAATCTGGACATCTGGAGCGTCAATCTTCTGCCGCGCTCGCCCGAGCCGCCGGAGCCCGGCACCATCGCCGCCCGGGAAGAGTCTTTGTACCGGCAATGGCAGGGGATGAGGGAAGAAGGAGAATTGCAGGTCCGGATCGCGACCAGCCCGGCGCCGGGAACAATGCCGGACGTGACGGGGTTTAGTCTGCGCAAGGCCCTGCAGGTTCTGCAGTCCTCGGGTCTGCGGCTACAGGTACGGGGCAGCGGCCGGGTGGTTTCCCAGCAGCCGGAGCCTGGCGCCTCCCTGCGGGGAGTGGATGAAGGGGTCATTGAACTGCGGGTGCCGGCTGACCAAATGGCCGCGGTGGGGATACGGCCATG
>PWOG01000226.1 GCA_003557565.1 Desulfobulbaceae bacterium | reverse complement strand
CCCCCGGCCGCTGGCAAGCAGGCCGCACACAATTCCTGGCGAAGGGACGACAGGCAAAACGGGGGCGACAGCAGCAAAACTTCAGCCAGAGGCGCCCTGCCGGCCGCCGGTACCACCGGCGGCGGAAAGAGCCGCAAAGCCGAGGACGTCATTCCCTTCGACGATGATAACTTTGAGGATTTTTAAGGGATAATAACATGAAACAAAAACAAATTATTTTACCCCCCAACGAGCAGGTCAAAAGCTGGTATAACGTGATCGCCGATATCCCGGGCGGCCTGGCGCCTCCGCTGGATCCGGCCACCGGGCAGCCCATGGGACCGGAAAAACTGGGGGCGATTTTTCCGGTGGGGCTGCTGGAACAGGAAATGAGCGGCCAACGATGGGTTGATATCCCGGAGGAAATTCTTGATATCTGGCAGATTTGGCGACCTTCGCCGCTGATCAGGGCAACTTTCCTGGAACAAGCCATCGGTACCAAAGCAAAGATTTACTATAAATACGAAGGGGTTTCTCCCTCGGGCAGCCACAAGACCAACAGCGCCGTGGCCCAGGCCTATTACAACAAGCGGGAAGGGGTCAAGCGCCTGGCCACCGAAACCGGGGCCGGCCAATGGGGCTGCGCCCTGTCCTTTGCCGCCCATAAGTTCGGCCTGGACTGCAAGGTATACATGGTTCGGGTTTCCTATGACCAGAAACCCTACCGCAAGGTGATGATGAACACTTACGGGGCCGAAATCGTCCCCAGCCCCAGCCCTGATACCCCTACCGGGCGGGAAATTATGGAAAAATACCCGGATACTCCCGGTTCCCTGGGGATTGCCATCAGCGAGGCCCTGGAAGATACCGTTAGTCGCGAGGATACCAAGTACGCCCTGGGGTCGGTGTTTAACCACGTCTGCCTGCACCAGACGGTTATCGGTTTGGAGGCCAAGAAGCAGCTGGCCCTGGCCGGCGATTACCCGGATGTGGTCATCGGTTGCTGCGGCGGCGGATCAAACTTCGCCGGCCTGGCGGCCCCTTTTGTACCGGATAAGCTGGAAGGCAGGAATATCCGCTTGGTAGGGGTGGAACCGACGTCCTGCCCAACCCTGACCAAGGGCAGCTGCGCCTATGATTTCGGTGATGTTTCCCAGCGCACCCCTTTGCTGTACATGTATACCCTGGGCCATGATTTCATCCCATCGGGAATTCATGCCGGCGGCCTGCGTTACCACGGCATGGCGCCGGTGATCAGCGCCATGATGAGGGAGAACCTAATGGAAGCCACGGCCCTGCAGCAGTTGGAATGCTTTGAGGCCGGCACTCTCTTTGCCCGCACCGAAGGGATTATTCCGGCGCCGGAATCCTGCCATGCGGTACGGGCGGCCATCATCGAGGCCACCCGGGAGCCCGATAAACCCCAGACCATCCTCTTTAACCTTTCAGGGCACGGGCTGCTGGATCTGGCCAGCTACGAAAAATATTTTGCCGGAGAGTTGACCAACTACGATCTGCCCGACTAGGCCATCGCCGAGGCCACCAGGAATCTGCCCAAGATTGGGTGAGTTGGGGACGGCGGCAGATTTGCAACGAGTTCCTCCAGAGACAGCTGTACAAACAAAAAAACCGCGCCGATCAACCCGGGAAACTACCCTGATGATGATTGGCGCGGTTTTTTTATGGGCGGCCATCCTGGCCGCCTGTTGATCAGGCTCAGGAAAAACCCGATTTGCTTGTGCAACCGGAAAGGGCCCCGGCCGGGATTCTGCTGCCCGAGCCGCCGGAGGTGAGCCGGTAACTGCCGGCGGAAATGGTTTTCTCCGTTTTTTGGCCGCCGCATTTGGTGCAGCTGACCCCGTCGGGAACTTCAGGGGCGGAGACGATGATTTCAAACAATGAATTACAGTCCCGACAACGGTATTCGTAGATCGGCATAGTATCACCACCTGGTAGTAGTTGCTGGGAAAGGCAACGGGCGCCGAGGATAACTCCCCCGGCGCCCGGTCTCATTTGCCGCCGCCGGTGCTGACACCGGCGGGTTTCTGCGGCAGGTTTTTATTTCTCGGGCTCCAGGGCCTTTTGCATGCCCTGCAAACGCCTCCAGCCTTTTTCCACATCCTGCTGGGCCAGTTCCATCAGGGTGTCGGCCATTTCCGGGTTCATCATCTTCAGCGCCCGGTAGCGGTTTTCGTTCAAGGCGTATTCGGCGAATTTGATGCTCGGAGCTTTGCTTTCGATGTGCAGCGGGTTCTTGCCTTCCTCTTCCAGCAGCGGGTTGAAACGGTACAACGGCCAGTGACCGCATTCCACCGCCTTCTTCTGCTGGTCCAGTCCTTTGGCCATGTCGATGCCGTGGCCCACGCAGTGGGCATAGGCGATGATCAGCGAAGGACCGTCATAGGCCTCGGCTTCGGCAAAGGCTTTGACCACCTGGGCCTGATTGGCGCCCAGGGCCACCCGGGCCACGTAGACATTGCCGTAGGTGGCGAAGATCATGCCGATATCCTTCTTGGGCATCTTCTTGCCGCCGGCGGCGAACTGGGCGGTGGCCGCCCGGGGGGTGGATTTGGACATCTGGCCGCCGGTGTTGGAGTAAACCTCGGTGTCCATGATCAGGACGTTGACGTTTTCCCCGGAGGCCAGCACGTGGTCCAGACCTCCGTAGCCGATGTCGTAAGCCCAGCCGTCACCGCCGATAATCCAGACCGATTTCTTGACCAGGTAATCGGCCACCGGCAGCAGGCGCTTGCTGATCGCCGAGCTGTCGCCGGCCAGCTTTTCCTTGAGTTTGGCCACCCGGCCGCGCTGGGCTTCGATTTCCTCCTGGTTGGTCTGGGGAGCCTTGATCAACTCGTCGGCCATCTTTTTGGTGATCAGCTTGGCGGAAACGGCTTCATCAAGCAGTTCTGCGGCCTGGATGGCCAGTTTGTTCATGGAGTAGCGCATGCCCAGACCGAATTCGGCGTTGTCCTCAAACAGCGAGTTGGCCCATGCCGGTCCACGGCCGTCGGCCCGCTTGCAGTACGGGGTGGTGGGCAGGTTGCCGCCATAGATGGAGGAGCAGCCGGTGGCGTTGGCGATCAGCATCCGGTCGCCGAACATCTGGGTGGCCAGCTTGATGTAAGGGGTTTCGCCGCAACCGGAGCAGGCCCCGGAGAATTCCATCAAGGGCTGTTTGAGCTGGCTGCCCTTGACCGTGGAGATATCGACATCACCGTCGGGTGCCTCCGGCAGGTTGAGGAAGAACTTGACGTTGGGTGCTTCCTGCTCCCGGATCTTTTCGTTGTTGTCGATCATCTTCAGGGCTTTTTCCTTGGCCGGGCATACCTCGACGCACAGGGTGCAGCCGCAGCAGTCCTCGGTGAAGACCTGAATCACCGCTTCCCGGTCCTTGAACTGCTTGCCCACCGCCGGAGCGGACTTGAGGGTTTTGCCCTTGCCTTTGAGGTCATCACTTTTGACGATCTTCATCCTGATGGAGGCATGGGGGCAGACCAGGGAGCAGCGCCCGCACTGGATGCAGTTTTCCGGCAGCCATTCGGGAACATGGACGGCGATATTGCGCTTTTCATACTGGGTGGTGCCCGTGGGCCAGGTGCCGTCGGCGGGCATCTCCGATACCTTGACCAGGTGGCCCTTGCCGGCGATCATCTTGGCGGTGACCTGCTTGACGAATTCCGGTGCCTCATCGGGTACCACCGGCGGCATTTCATGACCGTCGATCTTGTTGGGTACCTTGACTTCCTTGATGTTGTTGACCGCCGCATCAACGGCGTCATAGTTCATCTTGACGACCTTGTCGCCTTTTTTGCCATAAGTCTTCTGGATGGCGTCCTTGATCCGGTCGATGGCTTCCTGTTGGGTAAGAATGCCGGAGATCAGGAAGAAGGCGGTCTGCATGATCATGTTGATCCGGGCACCCAGACCCAGGGCCTCGGCCAGGTGGATGGCGTCAATGACGTAGAACCGGACCTTTTTCTCGATCATCTGCTGCTGGACCTTCTTGGGCAAATGTTCCCAGACCTCGTCGGGGCCGTAAGTGGAGGTGAGCAGGAAGGTGCCGCCTTCCTCCAGGTTGGAGAGCATGTCGTACTTGTCCAGGAAGGTGAAGTTATGGCAGGCGATGAAAGTCGCCTTGTCGATGAGGTAAGGGGCGGTGATCCGGTTCTTGCCAAAGCGCAGATGGCTGACGGTCATGGAACCGGACTTCTTGGAGTCGTAAACGAAGTAGCCCTGGGCGTTGTTGTCGGTCTCGGTGCCGATGATCTTGATGGTGTTCTTGTTGGCGCCCACGGTACCGTCGGAGCCCAGGCCGTAGAACATGCAGCGATGGACGTCCTCGCCTTCGATGGTGAAGGAACGGTCGTAGTCCAGGCTGGTGAAGGCCAAGTCGTCGGTGGGGCCGACGCAGAAATGATTCTTGGGGGCCCAGGCGCTCATGTTGTCCACCACTGCCTTGACCATGGCGGGGTTGAACTCGGCGGAACCCAGGCCGTAGCGGCCGCCCAGAATCAGGGGCTGGCAGGCCGGACGGTTGGTCTCCACGGCTTCGCCCACGGCGGCCCGGACATCGAGATAAAGGGGTTCGCCGACGGAGCCGGGTTCCTTGGTGCGGTCCAGCACGGTGATTCTTTTCACCGTTGCCGGCAGAGCGTTAACCATGGCCTTGGCGTCGAAGGGGCGATAGAGGCGAACCACCACCAGGCCGATTTTGGCCGATTCCTTGGCGATCAGGTGCTCGAGGGTGGCCCGTACCGTTTCGGCACCGCTGCCCATCATCACGATCACATTCTCGGCGTCGGGAGCACCGAAATAATCGAAGAGGCGGTAACGGCGGCCGGTGATCTCGGCGAAGCGATCCATGGTCTCCTGGACGATGGCGGGGCAGGCCTGGTAGTACTTGTTCACCGTCTCCCGGCCGGTGAAATATACATCGGGGTTCTGGGCGGTACCGCGCATCATCGGGCGATCCGGGGTCAGTCCGCGCTGGCGGTGAGCGACCACCAGATCCTCGTCGATCATCTCCCGCATGTCGTCATGGGTGAGCTGCTCCATCTTCTGGATCTCGTGGGAGGTCCGGAAGCCATCGAAGAAATGAACAAAGGGCACCCGGGACTTGAGGGTGGCCTGGGTGGCAATCAGGGCCATGTCCTGGGCTTCCTGGACGTTCTGGGAGGCCAGCAGGGCCCAGCCGGTCTGGCGCACGGCCATGACGTCGCCGTGGTCGCCGAAGATGGAAAGACCCTGGCAGGCCACGGAGCGGGCGGTGACATGAAAGACGGTGGGAGTCAGCTCACCGGCGATCTTGTACATGTTGGGCATGATCAGAAACAGCCCCTGAGAGGCGGTGAAGGTGGTGCACAGTGCCCCGGTGGTCAGGGAGCCGTGCAAGGCCCCGGCAACCCCACCCTCGGACTGCATTTGGGTCACCACCGGCACCGAGCCCCAGATGTTTTTCTGCCCGGCGGCGGCTTTGGTG
This sequence comes from Desulfobulbaceae bacterium, assembly GCA_003557565.1. Lineage (GTDB taxonomy): Bacteria > Desulfobacterota > Desulfobulbia > Desulfobulbales > Desulfurivibrionaceae > Desulfurivibrio. Next base: position 737 of record PWOG01000226.1, on the reverse strand, counting down.
TCGGACTCGGCGGCCATGGGGGTGGAAGGAGTGATGGGATAGATCGTGATGATTTCACTGGTGGCATAGGCTACATGGGTGCAGGCCTGGTTGCCGTCGATGGTGACCATTTTACGCGACATAGTTGAACTCCTTGGGGTTGATGGGTTGAAGTTGCAAATAGCGGAACAAGATTTTTAAAAACCGTAAATTGCGGTTGGATATGGCAAATCACGGCAATTTAAACCAATTGCCGGTTCATTTCCATAATTATTTATGGCGTTGCCGACTATATCGGAGTTTGTCTAGAAAAATCAAAATATTAAATCAATTTTCAAGCCTGTCATCACGCTAATGACCAGACGCGCCAGAGATCCGTCAAAGTCATTGTTTTTGGCACCGGGACTGGGCTCTTGTTGTCTCCAGGGAAAATTGGGCTTGCAAAAATAATCGCTGAAAAACAACAAAATAAATGTCGCAAGATATTCTTTGCCGGGCGGCGGTTTAACTGTATTTATTTGTTGACAATTGTTCTGGCAATCGATTAGGGATTACCTCGGTTGAGCGGGGCTTTGTCCTTGTCAGGGGGGGCGATCTTTTTTCAACATTAACAACAGGATGCCGTGGTTTGCGACAATATATATTCCTTACTTTCCTGCTTTGCGGCCGGGCAATTTGAATGATTGAGCAGTGGTGATTCGCTTGTTGAGGCTCCTTTTATCCAATGGACTTTTATGTCTGCTTCTGACCATGGCGGT
>PWOG01000163.1 GCA_003557565.1 Desulfobulbaceae bacterium | reverse complement strand
CGGGCCGCCCTCAAACGTTTCCCTATTTGATCTTGCTCCGGGAGGGGTTTACCCTGCCTTGCCTGTCACCAGGCAAGCGGTGAGCTCTTACCTCACCATTTCACCCTTACCGGTTGCCCGGCGGTATATTTTCTGCGGCACTTTCCCTGGGGTTGCCCCCGGTTCGCGTTACGAACCTCCCTGCCCTGCGGAGTTCGGACTTTCCTCCAGCGCCTTGCCAGAAGCAAAGCACCAGCGACCATGCGCCCACCCCGATAATCAGAAGGGTAAGTCTTTTGTCGCCAAAAGACAAGGCCGACGTTTAGCGCGACCCCCAAGTCCTCTGGCTTAGGCTTTTTCTTTTTCTTCGGCGGTCTGCGGGTACATGATCCGGTTGCAGGTGGGGCAGAGCAGCAGCTGCTCCTCCTTGAGCAGATCGTTGTAAAGCTGGGGCGGGATGTTCATGAAGCAGCCCCGGCAGACCCCTTCCTCGACCCCGGCCAGGGCCAGACCGTTGCGCCGCTCCCGCAGGGTATCGTATTTTTTGAGCATGGCTGGCGGAACATCTTTGGTCTTGCTGTTGCGCTTTTTCAGGACCTTGTCCTTTTTGGCGGACAACTCGCCGGCCCGCTTCTCGGCCGCTTCGGTGTCTTCCTTGAGCAGCTTTTCCTCGCCGGTCCGGAGGTTTTCTGCCTCCTCGATCTTCTTGCCGATTTCCTCGAGCTCCTCGGTGATGCGCAGCAGTTCTTCCTCCCGCTCCTTATTGGCCTTCTTGGCGTCGTCGGACTCCTTTAGCAGGCTCTGGTATTCACGGTTGGTCTGAATGTTCATCATCTTGGTCTGGCGGTCGCGGATCTTGGCCAGGTCTTCCTCCAGTCCGGCTTCCAGTTCCTGCTTGCGCTGTTCAAGGACGCTTTGCCTTTCCCGGAGTCGTTCGGCTTCCTGCTGGTATTCGCTGATGGACTGGCGCCGCTTGTCCAGCTCGGAATCCACCGCCGCCAGTTTTCCTTCCAGGGCGGAGAGTTCCAGGTCAATGGCCTGCAGGGCTTTCAGTTGTGCGATTTCTTCTTTCAAGTTTGAGCCTCGTGTGGTTCCTGTTTAACGGTTGTAAATGGCAAGCTCTCAGCAGTACCGCTCCGGCGGTCACGCCGTGGCGGGTCGCCGGCTTGCCTCGCCGGCGACATGGCAGCTGCAGGCTGCGGCACTGCTGAAAGTTTACGGCTGGTTATATCAAACTGATGTCGGCCTTGGTTGAAAGTCACCGGTAAAATCTCCACCTCACCTGTACAGCCGGAAGGGGCTGCGTTGCCGGTCGCTGGCCTGCACAGGGATGGCCTGGCCGACGGCGGCCAGTTCCTGTTCCAGTCGGGCGGCCAGTTCCTGGACAATGGGGTTTTCGCTATGATAATGACCGGCGTCCACCAGGCAGAAGTCTTCCATTTCCGCCCAGCGGGCCACGGCATGTTTGATTTCGCCGGTAATATAGATATCGGCTCCCGCCTGGCGGGCGGTGACCGCCAGGTCCGAACCGCTGCCCCCGCAGACCGCCACCCGGCGAACCATGGCCGGCAGGGGGCCGGCCACCGGGGCGGCCTCCAGCTCCAGGGCCTGCAGCAGCCCGGCCAGAAATTCCTCGCCGGGCACCGGTTGCGCCAGCTCGCCGAGGCGGCCGAAACCGGTACCGCTGTGCTCGTCGTCAGTGGCCGTCTCCGGCATGGTGGGGTGCAGGGGCTGCGGGTTGACCAGCCCCAGGCGCCGGGCAAGCACGTCGCTGACCCCGCCGGGGACCACATCAAGGTTGGTATGGCAGGCGATGATGTTGACTTCCTGGTGGATGGCGGTGGTCAGCAGGCGGCCGGGGTGAAGGTCCGGGCGGATGTTTTTGAGGGGGTGGAAAATCAGGGGGTGGTGGGTGATGATGGTGTTGCACTGGTGGGCGCGGCATTCCGTCAGGAGGTCGGCGGTGGGGTCCAGGGCCAGGAGGATGCCGCGCACTTCCCGCCGGGGGTCGCCCACCATCAGCCCCACGTTGTCCCAGGACTCGGCTCGGGCAATGGGGCTGAAGGCCTCCAGGAGCTTAAGCAGTTTATTGACGGTAAAAGTGGTGGTCATTGACTATATCGTTGTTGTTACGGCGCAAGTTATAAAAACCGCCGCCTCCGTGTTTTGGGCGTAAAAAAAGGTGCCGATCCGGGAAGATCGCACCTTTTTGGGCTCGGGGCCAAGCTCCCCGGCCTTCGGGTAGCTTTCGCCGGTATTTGCATGCTTTGTCGCAGGAGTAAAATTGGCAACGGCCCATTATCTTTAGTTATCTGGCAATAGTTGGTGGGCCCACCTGGACTCGAACCAGGGACCGACCGGTTATGAGCCGGTGGCTCTAACCAACTGAGCTATAGGCCCATGTTGTTCCCGTAACTTAGAAAACCGGTATTTATATCGTTTAAATCTATTTTTGTCAAGCAACTTTTGCCGGCGCAACGAAGAACGCTGTGCCGGCCGGGGTGCCATAACCTGCGGCACCCCGTGACTGCGTACAGGACAAACCCGGTGAAAGGTCGCTTGTTTTTGCCTGACCCCGGAGTGGCCACTCCTTTTAGCCGCAGACCTGCTGCTTGAATGTGGTGAACCCCACCCGGTCCATAAAACGGCCGATTCTTTCGCCTTTTTTGCCCTCCCGGGCGAAGTAGTCGACGATGGCGGCGGTTATCTCCCTGGCCTTGTCGTCGTCCACGTTCTCCACCAGGGTTTCGGCCAGGCGGGGACGGGAGGCGGCATTGCCTCCCACCACAATGGTCCAGCCCTTGGCCTTGCCGACAAAGCCGATATCCTTGACGGAGCTCTCGCCGCACTGGTTGGGGCACCCCGATACTCCCATCTTGAGTTTGCCGGGCAGCTGGCGGCCATGGTAGGTCTTGTCCAGCTCTCCGGCCAGGCCCATGGAATCCTGCTGGCCCAGGCGGCAGAGGGCGTTGCCGGGGCAGGTCTTGATACTGCGCACACAGAGGCCCACCGCCGCGCCGGGGGACATTCCCAGGTCGCTCCAGGCCTGATCAATCTCGTCTTCCTTGAGGCCGACAATGGCGATCCGGGCCGCGCTGGTAACCTTGATCGCCGCACACTGATATTTATCCGCCACGTCGGCGATTTTCCGCAACTGCTCGGGGGTGATGATGCCCAGGGGCAGGTGGGGAACGATGGCGTAGTTTTCTTTGTCGCGCTGCATAACCGCGCCTTTTTCACCGTCTTTCAGCATTGTTTGCTCCTTATGGTTGTCTGTTGATCAAGAACTCGGTACGGTGGCTGTAACTTGGTTGGAAAACAGGCTCCCGCCGGCTGGCGGGCTACGGGCTCAGATTAACTTTACCACTTTGATATTTTTGCTGAAAAAAGTCAAGAAACCGTCGGCGGTTGGGGCGGCAAGGCGGCCACCGGGGGCGTCTTGCCCTCCGCCCGCTCCGGGCAATAAGGTTTGGATAAATCCATGCAAGTCTCCATAATATATGTGGTGGTCGCCGCCGTGGGTGGGGCCGTGCTGGCCGCCGTGGCGGCCCGGCTGTACTGGCGCCAGCGGGAATGGCAGCGACGGGAGGCGGCGGAGCAGCGGCGTCGGTCCGACCAGGCCCTGTGGGAGGAACGGCTGGCCGGCCGGGACGGGCGCCTGGAAGAGGCCCGGGGGGAAATCGCCCGGCTCAACGACAAGGTCGCCGAGCTGCAGCAGCAAAACAGCGCCCTTAACGCCCGGGTGTCGGAGCTGACCACCAGCCTGGCCGCCGAGCGCAAGGTCACCGAGGAAAAACAGACCCTGCTCATGGAGGCCCGCAAGGAACTGGCGGCCAGCTTCAAGGCCCTGTCCAGCGATATCTTTCAACAAAACAGCAAGTCCTTTCTGGAGCTGGCCAAATCCACCTTCGGGCGCCTCCAGGAAAAGGCCGGCGGTGATCTGCAGCAGCGTCAACGGGCCATTGCCGAGATGGTCAACCCCCTGAAGGAGTCCCTGGAAAAGGTGGACAGCCAGTTGCGCCAGGTGGAAAAGGAGCGGCAGGCGGCCTATGCCGGCCTGAGCGAACAGGTCAAATCGCTGGCCACCACCCAGGCCCGGCTGCAGGGGGAGACCGCCAACCTGGTCCGGGCCCTGCGCACCCCCAACACCCGGGGGCGCTGGGGGGAGATCCAGCTGCGGCGGGTGGTGGAGATGGCCGGCATGGTCAATTACTGCGATTTCCTGGAACAGGAATCGGCCCCGGGGGCCGACAATCGCCTGCGACCGGACCTGCTGATCAAGCTGCCCAACGATAAAAATATCGTGGTGGACTCCAAGGCGGCCCTGTCGGCCTATCTCGAGGCCCTGGAGGCCCCTGACGAGGAGACCCGCCGCCGGAAACTGGCCGATCATGCCCGCCAGATCCGGACCCACCTGGGCCAGCTCTCCTCCAAGTCTTACTGGGAGCAGTTTCAGCACACCCCGGAGTTCGTGGTGCTGTTCCTGCCCGGGGAGAATTTTTTCAGCGCCGCCCTGGAGCAGGACCCGGAGCTGATCGAGTACGGGGTCTCCCAGCGGGTGATCCTGGCCACTCCCACCACCCTGATCGCCCTGCTGCGGGCGGTATCCTACGGCTGGCGGCAGGAAAGAATAGCCGAGCACGCTCACCACATCGGGGAACTGGGCCGCCAGCTCTACGACCGCCTGTGTGTGCTGGCCAACCATTTCCACGCCGTGCGCCGGGGTTTGTCCGGGGCGGTGGAGTCCTACAACAAGGCGGTGGGTTCCTTGGAGAGCCGGGTTTTGGTGACGGCCAGGAAGCTCAAGGAGCTTGATCCGGGCCTGGACAAGGAACTGGAAAGCCCCGAAGTGCTGGATCTGCAGCCCCGCCTGCTGCATATCGCCGGAGCGGGCGCAGATTACGGCAACCCCCCGGAACCGGAACCGGAAACCGGCGCGGAACCGGCCGACGAACAGGAGGTGGGAGACGATGAGCAAAACCTTTGAACCGGCCCGCCGGGCCGGCCTGAAACGCCTGGACGAACGCAGTGCCGAACGGCTGATGCGGCGGCTTTTTCGGCTGTGAGTTTTAACCATGCAGGGTAAGGGTATAAGCACCAAAGAAATACTGGCGGTGGCCGGGGTGGCGTTACTCTTCGTGCTCTCTTCCTGGCTGGTGCAGAACAACCTGGAGGCCATTGCCGGGATTATCGGCGACGACGGCTGGGGCATGGCGATCTACGTCCTGGTCAGCATGGTCACCATCGTTCTGGCGCCGGTGGCGACCATCCCTCTCATTCCCATAGCCGCAAGTCTCTGGGGCGGTTTTATTACCGGTCTGCTCAATATTTTTTCCTGGCTGGTCGGCTCGATGATCGCTTTTGGCATCGCCAGGGTCGTTGGTGTGCGGTTTGTCCGGAAGGTGGTTTCCCTGGAACGACTGGAGAAAGTAGAACGAATGATTCCCGAAAAGGGGATGTTCGGGGCCATCGTTTTCCTGCGGATGGTCATTCCCGTCGATCTGCTGAGCTATGCCCTGGGGCTTTTCAGCCAAGTCAGGGCCGGGCTTTATTTCTGGGCGACCCTGATCGGCATTATCCCCTTTGCCTTCATCCTGGCATACGCGGGCCGGATTCCCTTCACCTATCAGCTCATCGCCCTCCTGGTGCTGGTCTTGCTGGCCCTGCCGGGGCTGACCATCTACCTCCTGATCAAAAGACTGAGAAGCCGGAACCATAAGGCAACGGAGCCAGAATGAACCCCACCATCGACTACTACACCAGCCACGCCGCCGGCATTCGCCGCTCGCTGTTGCCGGATTTTTTCATCGGCGCCCACGCCGCGGTGGAAGGCTTGCGGCTGCTGACCCGCGACGCCTCCCGCTACCGCAGCTACTTCCTCCGCCTGGAACTGATCGCGCCCTGATGGCGGCGGAGCGGCGGGCCGACAGCTCCGAAATGGAGCCGACTTTACTTGTAATTATCCTGTGTTACGAGTAATTATATCACACAAGTCACAGGATGCCCCGAACCCGGGATTAATTCAGCCATTATCATGGTGATTACAAAGCGCGCATGGATCAAGGGCAGACAAAATATCACGCTGCAGCTTATCCAGAGGGGCATAAATCCTCTTCGCTTGAGGACGTGGATAGAAGTCGGAGTTTTGCTCCGCGCTGCTTATCCATTGATCTTGAAGTGGCAAAAAAGAGTGGGCGGATTAATAGTTTTGCTGCGGTACGGGGTGATACGGCCGAAGCCTTTGTTTTTCGCGGATCCGGAGGATGCTTCGGATGAGGCAGCCGGTCGCGTAAAGGAATGGGTGATGAGAAACGGCATGGAGGTTTTAAATGTTGCGGGACCGAGAGAGAGCAAGAAGCCGGGAATATACTCTTCAGCGAAGAAACTGCTGGTTCTGCTCCTTGAAAGTTTTAGCGGCGTAAAATCGGGGGAGGGCAAGTGAGAATAGAAAACTGCGCGGGCGGGGAT
>PWOG01000326.1 GCA_003557565.1 Desulfobulbaceae bacterium | reverse complement strand
GCTCAAGTTGCACGGCTCCGGGGCCTGCCAGCGTGTAAGCGGCTCCCTCATCGTTCTTCACCCAGTAGCCGTGTCCTTCTTCAATAGTCTGTTCACTGAAGTAGACTCTGTTGTAGCCATAAACCAGCGAGCCCGACAGGTCTGCCTGCGCCCCGCTAACCGCATGGCTGATCAGCTGCCACTGGTTTCCGGTCTGAAGGTCCACCCGGAAGAAGCTCACCGCATTGTTAAAGGCCGACTCGCTATTGCCCGGCCCTGTTGCCGTAACCGCGTAGAAGCTTCCCCCCTGCGGCACATCCGAATCGGTGTAACCGGTTGCGGAAGCGTCCAGCTCGGTCAGCAGTTCAAGAGCTGCTGGCCCTGCCCCCCGGTAAACGTTATATCCGCTCACTGAGGCTGATGGGCTTGCCCCCCAGGACAACGCAGGGTTATTATCCGTTACAGAAAGAGTAAGTTCACCCGGAGGCGAGAGCTCACCGGTGGTAAAAATCCATACCTCACTCCACTCGCCGGGCCCTGCTTCGTTTACCCCGCGTACTCGCCAGAAGTAGGTGGTATTCAGCTCAAGATCCGTAACCTGATAAGAAGCGGCATCAATTCCCTGTTGGTCGACAACCGTGGAAGAAAAATCAGAACCTGTGGACACCTGCAGAGTGTAGGTATCCGCATTCTGAAGCTCCTGCCAGCTCAACTCAGGAGAAATCGACACGTCGGAAGCTTCGTTTTCCGGTGATAAGAGCGTGACCATTCCCGGCTCAAAAACCGTGCCTTCGATAACTCCCGCGGCAAATCCTGAAAAACTGGTGGTAAATGCTGAAACCGTTTTTTCACTTGTATCAACATCCGATTCCAGTTCTGTCCATTCCTCCGTTATCTGAGAATATTTAATGACTTTAAGATTGGCCTCAGACACGCCATCGGGAAGATTGTCAGGATCATACTTTAGCTTTATGAGTACAGGCTCATCAAACTCAACCGGACTGAAATCCGGTCCACTAAGTGACACCATCAGCCCCGATACTTCTGCTCCATCCGGAATATTCAGGTATGTACCGATGTTAATCTCAACCGTTTCAGTCAACGCACCCGGCGGAAATGTTACAACCACACCGGTGCTTTCATCTGAAAATTCACCTCCACCGGAACCAACCTCAATGGTTTGAGAAATCGAAACAATCTGATCCTTAGTAGTAAAGCTCCAGGCCTCCGACCAATCTCCTTCCCCGGCGTCGTTCACAGCTCTAACTCTCCAGTAATAGGTGGTTTCATAATCCAGGGTGGCCTCAAATTCCGTCTCTGTAAGGCCTGTTTCCGAAAACACCAATGCGGCCGTTATAAACTCTTCGCTTGTGGATGCTTCGATATCGTAGGTCTCGGCACCTTCAATCGCGTTCCAAACAAAGAGCGGAATTATCGGAACACCGGTTGCTCCATCCTCAGGTGATACCAGTTCAACAACTCCCGGCGGGGCATCCTCAGCCTGGGTTGTAAAGTTCCAGGCCTCCGACCAATCTCCCTCACCGGCGTCGTTTACAGCTCTCACTCTCCAGAAATAGGTCGTCTCATAATCCAGGGTGGTCTCAAACTCTGTATCCGTCAGGCCGGTTTCAAAAAATACTATGGAAGCTGTAATGAATTCTTCACTCGTAGCTGCTTCGATATCATAGGTATTCGCACCAGCTGACTCATTCCACACAAACAGCGGAATTATCGGAACGCCGGTTGCTCCATCTTCAGGTGAAACCAGTTCCACGATTCCCGGAGGATCACCTTCAGCCTGGGTGGTAAAACTCCAGGCCTCCGACCAGTCTCCTTCCCCGGCGGCGTTCACAGCTCTTACTCTCCAGAAATAGGTGGTTTCATAATCAAGGGTGGCCTCAAATTCCGTCTCAGTAAGACCTGTTTCCAGGAAAACAAATGCTGCCGTTATAAACTCTTCGCTGGTTGACGCTTCGATATCGTAAGAATCGGCATTTTCAACAGCTTCCCAGTTGAAGGAAGTGTTTATTGAGACACCTGACGATTCATCTTCCGGAGATGTTAGTGCTACAACCCCCGGAACCGTTGGTGATGAAGTGACTTCAAATACGGCAGAAAATTCCGAAGTATCGTTATCCTCATTAATTGCCACCGACGTGATATTGACACCGGTTGACATCACTCCATCCTCAGGTGTAAGTACAACCGTTTTTACCGTCCCAAAATCATCCGTGTTGTAAGAATCCACACCAAGAAGCAGGCTCCCCTGGCGATTGTTTGAGTTGATGAAGAATTCTATTTCCAGTGGATACGATGTATTTGAAGGATCTGACGGTACCCGGTATTGGATTGTAAGTTCGTTGCTGCCTTCATCGTAAAATGCATTTTCGATCACGGGAAAATTCTGGAGATTGTTTGGTCCGGTATCTGAATCATCTTCATCATTTTCGGTGATTCCATCTCCGCCAAGGTCAATGCCGATGATTGAATTTCCGAACATATTATTCCCGGAAACCCTGTTATTGACGGATTCCTCACCGGTTATCACTACTGCGCTTCCTTCAAATACCCCATTTCCGGCTATAACATTCGCCCTTCCCGTACGGCCCTGGTTGAGTCCGATTGTATTTAGTATTGAACCATCGGTGATTTCAATTCCGTGAGAAAAGTTGCCCAGATCCTCTACTATCTCACCAAGAATGGTTGTTCCAATAAAGTTACCCTGTATTAGATTTTCATTGGAACCGTTGTGCAGAACTATTCCGGGCGATCGAAATAAAAATGATTCAAATCCCCCGCCATTTCCGGATATAACGTTCGCATCTTCATCGTTGATTCCACCAATTGTGTTGCCTGACGAACTCATCAAATAAATGCCGGCACCCCTGTTTGCCAATCTGGACATCCCTGAAATATCCGTTCCAATTTTATTACCGGTTATGCGAACCCCTGTAGCACCCTGTGATCCCTGAACACTGTCATCCAGAAGCAAGCCTTGTGCATTGTGGCCAGAAATGGTGTTGTTATGAATTAGGTGGCCTGAGCCACCACTAATTCTTATCCCTCTTGGTTGGCCGGGAATTACATTTTCTCCAGTGATGTCTGTTCCAATAAGATTTCCTTTAACGGTAGTTTCATCGGAACCTCTCAGATAAATTCCATAGTTTGAATTTCCGGAAATCAGATTTGATTGGGCTAAATTGTCTCCTCCAATAATATTGAAATTACTGTTTATTTGTATCCCGGCATTGTTACCCAGTGCCTGAGTACCATCGGCGTTGGTTCCGATTTTGTTACCGCTGATTACATTTTCCTCTCCTTCAGAGACAAGAATTCCAATAACAGTATTCCCGCTGATCAGATTGCCGCCGGAGTCTGTGTCTGTTTTTCCAATAACGTTTCTGTTAGCGTTGCCTATGATCCAGATTCCGAGCTCGTTACCCAAAGGCTGTGTACCGGTCACGTCTGTCCCAATAAAATTGCCCTGAATTAAATTTTCATTGGCCGGCCTTTCATCGCTGCCCTGCAGTAAAATACCATACCAGCCATTACCTGAAATCAGATTGCCCTCACCTTCTCCAGTACCGCCAATTTTATTTTCTGTAGCGCCGAACAGTATCAACACCCCTGCTCTTTCATTGGCAAGTGAAACAGTTCCTGTGATGTCAGTACCGATAAAATTCCCCTGAACAATATTACCTACGGGATTGACGGTTGCACCTTGGTTGTCAAAACCTCTTGTGATAACTATGCCGCTTCCGCCTGATTGTTGGTTATTTGAATCCTCAAAAAATGCGCCTGCAATAATATTTCTATGAGCCGGACTATTCCCTCCAACTATGTTATTACTGCCTCCCCGAATTTGCATATTAAATTTATTCCCCAATGCTGCCGTACCATCCAGGGTTGTACCAATAAAATTACCGGCAATGAAATTATTGTCGCTCCCCCATGCCAGGTCTATACCTACATTATTTCCGGATATGATATTTCTGTATTCCTCTGAAGCGCCTCCAATGTGGTTATTGGATGAGGTCAAAAGTAAAATTCCCCTGTCATTTCCGGCCGCTTCGCCAGATGGTGTTACACCGATAAAGTTACCCCGTATCGTGTTGTTGTTGCTTAAGAGATAAATGGCTTCTTTCTCAAAATTTATAATCGAAAATCCCAAAACTGAGCTTCCATTGGCTGCCGCGGTGAATACCAAACCGTTTATTTCTCCGCCCAAACTTCCATCAAGAACAATTTGAGGTGAACCGCTCGCATAACCGGGCTGAGTAGTTGCATCTATTACAACCGGATGCAGAAATGATATATACTGCGATTCAGGCTGAATCAGATGAGGCCCTGAACCATCGATGTTAAATGCAATTGTGTCTCTGAAGGCTGATTGATTGGCCTGGTCAATTGCCCATCGCAGTGATCCTTCACCTGAATCATTCGTATTGGTAACTGTAATTTTTGTATCAGGTGCTTCTCCGGTTGTAAAACTCCAAACCTGCGACCACTCGCCTTCAACCACATTGGTTTCTGCTCTGACCCGCCACATATATTCGGTTAAAGAATTCAATTCAACTACCAGTAATTCTGTTTCTTCTGTGTTTACATCTACTACTGCCTCCGAAAATGGTACACCGGTTTCTGTAACCTGCACTTGATATTTCGTTGCGCCATCAACAGCTTCCCAAATAAACACAACAGGTAGTTCAACATCATCTTCTTCATCCACTGGTGCCAAAAGCGAAGGAGCTGGAAGTTCTATGGAAGCACAATCAACAGAAAAGCCATCATCAATGATTGTCCACTCAAATTCATCGATCAGGGTTTGCCTTGCAGATTGTCCCTCACAATAGTTTAAACCTGCAGCACCTAAAAATAAGCCAGTGTTAACGTCCTGTGATGCCCAGCCTGTAAGAGTAAGGTCGTAGTTGGAAGTTGAAATTCCACTGCCGTTAAGCATCTCCTGCATACTGTTGTCGAAAAAAAATCCTGTTTCAGTAACACTGGTTATATCCCATGAACCAAGATTTTGATCGAATGATGAGGCGTTTTGAAACATCTGAGACATTGTAGTTACGTTTGACACGTTCCAGTTGCTGATGTCAGCATTAAATGAGGTAGCATCACGGAACATCGACCACATGGTGGTAACGCTGCTTACATCCCAATTGCTGATATCACCATTAAAGACCGGTGAATTAGCAAACATGTTAGACATATTACTCACATTGCTTACATCCCATGTACTTATGTCACCATTATAAAATGTTGTGGTAAACATGCTTTCCATATTGGAAACATTGCTTACATCCCAGTTATTTAAATCCTGGTTGAAAGCCGTTGCGCCGAAAAACATGCTATTCATAAAATTCACACCGCTTACATCCCAGGTATTGATATTCTGGTTGAAGGAGGTAGCAGCAAAAAACATCGATGACATAAACGTTACATTGCTAACATCCCATCCGCTAATATCCTGATTAAATGAGCTTGCAAAAGAAAACATGCTTCGCATGTCAGTTACATCGCTTACATCCCAGGAGCCAATATCCTGATTAAAATCAGATGCCCTATTAAACATACCCCGCATGTTTGTTGCACTGCTTACATCCCATGAACCAATATCCTGATTGAATTTGGATGCCCCTTTAAACATATCTATGAAGCTACTCACATTGCCAACATCCCAATTGCTAATGTCCTGGTTAAATGATGTTGCATCCTCAAACATACCAATCATCACTCTCACATTGCTCACATCCCAGTGGCCAATGTCCTGATTCAGTGAATATGCCCTGCTGAACATTCTCGCCATTGATGCAACCTGGCTTAAATCAGGCGCATCAGTGGCATTTATAACAAGATTCTCTGCTCCCTCAAATGCACCAAGCATTATGGTCCATGGATTGTCTCCCCATTGCTCAACGCTTAAAATTTTCAATCGGTCAAACTGATCGTTAAAAAAGATTCTTGGGAATAAACCGGTTATCTCAACTCTGTAAATCCCAGGCTCAGGAAATGTTATTGTAATGGATCCTGTAATGTTTGATATTGTGCCATTTACTGTTTCATCATCAACACTTTCCCAGTAAACATTGTAGTTATAATTGGCACCGGTAAACGTTGGAATTAAAATCTGATCATCGTTTGTAGTAAAACTTGGATTATCAGTTTTCCATGTTGTAATGAACGCTTCCTGAGCGAATGCGCTGTATGTACTGCCATTAAGAACCGTTCCTGTTACTGTAACTAAGATCAGAAGAAACTTAATTATTGATTTCATAATTGCCGGGTTTGTTATTTGGCAACTTCTTCTTCATTCAAACTATCTCTCACTCTAATTCTACAGATGTTATGAATATTGAATTAGTAACCGCTACTGTTTATGTGACTGTATGTACTCCTTCTGAGTCACCTGCATTTTTTTATGAGGCCCAATAGCAGTCTTCTCCCGATTTTTTATCTCAAAGCTT
>PWOG01000310.1 GCA_003557565.1 Desulfobulbaceae bacterium | reverse complement strand
GTGATGGACTCGGGATCAATCCGCGGGGCTTTGATCCGCCGGCGGGTGACCACGGCGCTGACGTGGCGCTCCACGACCTCGCAGAGCCCCTGCAGAATCGCCTCTTCATAAGAGTTCCCGGCGGAAGGGCCATTGAACTCATTGATGGCATAGAACCAGGAATAGGGGATCAGGATAACCTCGCCCCGGTTGAGATTGGTGGCCCAGGTCCAGCGGATGGGAATATCGGCGATCAGTTCGGCCAGGGTTTCCTCGGAGGTGACTTCATCGTGTACCGACTGAAGCAGATAGCTCAGCGGCAGCAGGGGATAGCCCTCGGCTTTGAGCTGGGCGTAAGTGGTCCGGATGAAATTGGCCGGTTTTTGATTGAAGTCGAAGAAGCTGAAGCGCTCGATCAGTTCCATGCAGGCGCTGGCCTGGGACTGGGCGGGGGTGCAGCCCTTGCCCAGCTGCTTTTTGTTGCGGATGACCTCGAAGGCCTCCCGGCCGCATACGCTGAAGTAGACCGGGATGTCCAGCCGGCCGGTGTCCACGCGGCGCACATCGTTGAGGATATCAAGCTTGACTTCGGCCAGCTTCTGTTTGAGCCTGCTGACGGTTTCCTCGGGGGAGCAGGCTTTGTCCTGATCGTAGGTATAACTCTTAAAACAGTCCCCATGGGTGATGGGTTGGGGAATGGGGGGCAGATGTGCTGCTTTATTCATGGTGTTCCTCTTGTTTCCGGGAAAAGGCCGGACCGGTGTGTCTGGTTTCAGGGATGAATCAGGAATATGCCCAAGCCGCTTTTTGTTGTCAAGGGGCAAGCCGTTTTTGGTTCAGGGACGTCGCTCAGCGGTCATACAGAGGTGGCTCGCCGAGTGGGCGGGTCTTGAACCGTTTGTGGATCCACAGGTACTGTTCGGGGGTCCGGCGCACCTGCTGCTCGATAACCCGGTTGATGGTTGTAGCGTCGGCAAGGTCGTCACCGCTGGGAAAATTTTCGAGAGGCGGGGCGATGCGCACAAGGTAGCGGCCGTTGGGGAGACGCTCGGAGTAGAAGGGCAGTACCCGAGCCCGGCCCAGCCTGGCAAGTTTGGCGGTGGCGGTCAGGGAAGCGGCGGGAATTCCCATGAACGGTGCGAATACGGTTTCACGGCGGCCAAAATCCTGGTCGGGAGCGTACCAGGTTGCATTTCCCTGGCGCAGATAACGTACCACGGTGCGCAGATCGCTGTTAAGCAGCAGGCCGTCGAAGTAACGTTTCCGGGCGTTGACCATCACCTTTTCCACCACCGGATTTTTGGCAGGCTTATAAATAGGATAGATTCCTTTTACATGGGGTCCGAAAAAACGGCCGCTGATTTCCAGGGTGGTGTAATGGCCGCCGAGCAAAATTACGCCTCGGCCGTCGGCGCGCGCCGCCTCCAGGTGTTCTTTGCCTTCCACCGTGTAAAGCTTGGCAATCCTCCGATTGCTTCCCCACCAGGCCAGGATCCCTTCAAATACGGCGATGGCGCTGGAGGCAAAGGTTTCCCTGACCAGGCGCTCGCGCTCCTTGTCGTCCAGTTCGGGCAGGCAGAGCCGCAGGTTGATGCGGGCCACGCGCCGGCGACTGGGCAGCAGGGTGTAAATAGCCAGCCCCAGGCCCCGGCCTATCCGGTGCAGCCACGGTACGGGCAGGAGGGTGATCAGCCGTAGCAGTCCCAGGCCCAGCCAGGTGGGCCAGTTTCCGGGGGCATACGGGGAGCGCTGTTGGCGGCGTTTTCGCCTTTTGCGGCGTTTGTTGTTCATGGCTGGTTATTTAAGCAGGCAGGGTCATCAAGGGCAACCCAATTCTACTTCGGTGCTGAAAGCCACCAACTTGTCCGATTGGGGAATGGTCACCAGACGCCACGGCTGGGTAGGTTCATCGATTACCGGACAGTTGTCGTCGGGCAGGGTGGCCCTGATCTTGACCAGGAAGCTTTCCTCGCGTTCCCGCACCTCGATGATTTCGATACGGTGGCGATCGGTGGGTCGTTGGCCAAGGAAGGTCGCCACCACCATTCTGGTTTCGAAATCCACCCCCTGCTGGGTTGGCGGACTGATAACGCCCTCAGTATGCTCCTCCCACAGATCGTCATAGGCTTCCTGGTCCCTGAGCACCGTCAGCAGTTCTGTCTCGATACCGCTGGCCTGGCCGTCATCCAGTAAGGTGGAGGCTACCGGGTCGCCGGTATCGTTGTTGTCGTTGTCATTATCATCGGCTATACAGCCGGTCAGGCTCCAGGCAAGCAGTACCGCCCAGGCCAGGACGGCCAGCTTATGTTTCATGTTACGGCCTCCTTGCTCGCCGGATGTTGTCTGCCGCTCGTGCCGGAGGCTGCATGAAAGGGGAGACCTAAGAAGGTTAACCATATGATAACTCCGTTGCTGAAGATGACCGCTGTCAATAGAAAAGGCCGTTGGAGCAAGCTGATTCTGTTTCCCATATAATTAATAGCCGCCGGGAAATCAATTAAACCGTCGCTTTTGTCACGGCTTTTACGGATGTTCCGGCAAAACTTCCCAGGTGGTCCCCTCGGGGCTGTCCTTGATGGCGATTTTGTGTTCCAGGAGCCGGTCACGTAGGCGGTCGGCTTCGGCCCAGTCCTTGTCCCGGCGGGCTTGCTGGCGCTTGTTGATCATCTCTTCGATTTCCGCTGCGGTGATTTCCTGGCCAGCCAGCAGTCTTTCCTTTCTTTTTTCAAGGTAAACGGCCGGCTCTTCCTGGACCAGGCCGAAAACCCCGGCCAGTTTTCTGATCCTGGCGGCGGTGGTTTGCAGCAGTTCCAGGTCCTGCGGGGCGGGTTGGGCAGGCAGGGCCTGTCGGACTTTGTTGATGATTTTTACTGCGTCGAAAATCCGGCCCAGGGCCTGGGCGCTGTTGAAATCGACATCCATGGCCAGGAAAAAACTTTCTTCCAGTTTTTCCAGCTTGTCCCGATCCTTGGCAGTGACCATCGATTCGGTGCCCCCGGCGCCCGGGGCGGGCAGCTTGTCCACGGTGGCCAGAGCGCTGTAGAGTCTGGTCAGGGCGGCCTCGGCGTCGTGCAGGGCGGCTTCCGAGTAGTCCAGGGGATTGCGGTAATGGGTGGAAAAGACGAAAAGCCGCAGGGCTTCAGCCGGGTGACGCGCCAAAACCTCGCGGATGGTGAGAAAGTTGCCCAAAGACTTGGACATTTTTTCATCCTTGATGGTCACAAAGCCGTGGTGAACCCAGAGGTTGGCAAAGGTCTTGCCGCTGGCCCCCTCGCTTTGGGCAAGCTCGTTTTCATGGTGGGGAAAAGCCAGATCCTTGCCCCCGCCGTGGATATCGAAGGTCTCGCCCAGGTACTTTTTGCTCATGGCCGAGCACTCGATATGCCACCCCGGGCGCCCAGGCCCCCAAGGGCTGTCCCAGGCCGGCTCATCGGGTTTGCTTGCTTTCCAGAGCACGAAGTCCATGGGGTGTTCTTTATTGTCGTTGACCGCCACCCGGGCCCCGGCCTGCATATCTTCCAGACCGCGGCCGGAGAGAACGCCGTAGCCGGCAAAACGTTGCACCCGGAAATAGACGTCGCCCTCGCTCTCATAGGCCAGGCCTTTGGCGATGAGTTCCTGGATGAGGGCGATCATCTCCGGCAGGTGTTCGGTGGCCAGGGGCTCCAGGGTGGGTGGGGTGGTACCGAGGGCGGCCATGTCTTCATGAAATTTGGCGATAAAGCGCTGGGAAAGCTCTTCACAGGTGGTTCCCTCTTCCCGGGCCCGCTTGATGATTTTGTCGTCGATATCGGTAAAGTTGCGCACAAACGTGACCTGGTAGCCGCGCTGGCGCAGGTAACGGTAAATCATGTCGAAAACCAGGACTGAACGGGCATGGCCGATATGACAGTAGTCATAGGCAGTGATCCCGCAAACATACATTTTAACGTGGCCTTCCTCCAGGGGAACGAGCTTTTCCTTGCGATCGGTCTTGCTGTTGTGAATAAGAATGGTCATTAATTAACCGTTTCCATTGGATATTGTTGACTGAGGCCGGGCCATTTCCGGAGATGCACTGCTTAATTGTTTGTCCTTGGCGCCGGAATAAATTATATTCGGCTACATATATACTTCTTTTGCCGTGAGGTATCAACCGTGGCACCGAGCACCGGCTGCAAATAAGGTGAGGGTGACCAGTCACATGGTTTGTCCGCCTAAGTGATCACGGAGTGCCGCAGGTTGCGGTAAATCCCGGCGGCTATGCACCTGCATCTGTGCATGAGCCGGCCCGACCGCCGCTTCCGGTGCGCCTCGTGATCATTGTACAGTCGATCCCGGTTGTCTGACAGGTAGCCTTGAGGCACGATCGTCAACCATTGTCATGGGGGGGTAATATCATAAATCTTATGACTTTTCTGGAAGAAAACAGCCTGGCCAACGGTCTGCAACTGACTTTTCACGACAAGTCCCGCCCTCTGGCCGGAGATCGTTGGCTGGTGGAACTGTGCTGTACCGCCGTATATCCGCTTTCCGAAGAACTGACCGCCGGGCTGGTGGAATCCGACCCCGAACTGAGGGGAGCCATTCTTGAGCGGTTGGGACAACAGCTGGAGTTTACCGTTAACCGCAGTCGCCAGTTTATTGATGAACGGGACAAGGATGCCGTGCTGGCTGAGCTTTTGGCCGGGGTCAAGGAGCACATGCTGGTATATTTTGCCAAGCCCGATTTTCCCCGGCGTCTTTTCCACGATACCTGCCGGAAATTGCGGGAGGAATGCCGGCTGGAACAACTCAGATTTCGGAATGAACCAGAAGACGCCGAAGATGATGGCCCCGCAGATTTTTCCGCTATTTTTCGGGATGATATCATCCGTTGATGGGCGGTTTCTTCAACGGCGCAGTTACAAGTTTACCGCTTGACAAAAAAAGGCTACTACATAATAGTCGGTTGTTTTTCTTAACGGGCACGCCGTTTTTCCGGTCAGGTGTGAGACAGACCCGGAGGGGCCGGAATCGGCCGGCTAACAGTCAACAGGAGTGAATGTGATGAAGGTATTGATCAGTGATAATCTGGCTTCGGTGGGCGAAACCATTATTCGCGACGCCGGCCTTGATGTCGATGTGCGCACCGGCTTGAGTCCGGAAGAGCTGCGTTCAATTATTCCCGAATACGACGGTCTGGTAATCCGTAGCGCTACCAAGGTCACCGCCGATATCATCGAGGCGGCGGAAAACCTCAAGGTCGTGGGCCGGGCCGGAATCGGGCTTGATAATGTCGATGTGGCCGCCGCCAGTCAGAAGGGCATCGTGGTGATGAATGCCCCGGACGGTAATTCCACCACCGCCGCCGAACACGCGGTGGCCATGATGATGGCCATGACCCGTAACATTCCCCAGGCCACCAGCTCCATGAAAGAGGGCAAATGGGAGAAGAAAAAGTTCCAGGGTCGCGAAGTCACCGGCAAAACCATGGGGGTGCTGGGTATTGGCCGGATCGGCCAGATTTTTGCCAAACGGGCCCAGGGGCTGCGGATGAAGATTATCGCCTATGATCCCCACATGCCCAAGGAACAGGTGGAAAAACTCGGAGCTGAACTGGTCAGCCTGGAGGAACTCTGCCGCCGGTCCGATTATATTTCCGTTCATGTGCCCCTGACTCCGGAAACCAAGCATGTGCTGAGCGACGAGCAGTTTAAACTGATGAAGCCCGATGCCATGCTGGTACATTGTGCCCGCGGCGGGGTGGTGGACGAAAAGGCGCTCTATGAGGCCTTAAAGAGCGGCACCATCCGGGCAGCGGCTCTTGACGTTTTCGAAAAGGAACCCACCAACAAGGAAAACTGCCCCCTGCTGGGGCTGGACAACTTTATCTGTACCCCCCATCTGGGGGCCTCCACCGCCGAGGCCCAGGAAAACGTGGCCGTGGCTATCGCCGAGCAGTTGTCCAATTACCTGCTCAAAGGTGAGGTGGTCAATGCCGTTAACGTACCTTCGGTGAGTGCCGAGGTCATGGCCGAGGTCGGGCCCTACGTCAAATTGGCGGAAATGCTTGGGGCCCTGCACATGCAGGTCGCCAAAGGCGGGGTGGACGAGGTCAACATCGAGTTCAGCGGCGACCTGGCCCAGCAGGATACCAGTTCAGTCACCGTGGCCCTGCTCAAGGGAATGTTTACCCCGATCCTTAAGGATGCGGTCAACTATGTCAACGCCCCCTTGATCGCCAAGGACCGTGGTATTCGGGTGGTTGAGTCCAAAACCGGGAAGTCCGAGGATTTTCTCAACAAGATATTGGTCCGGGTCCGGACCTCCGAGGGGGAGAACCTCTTGGCCGGCACGGTGTTTGGCAAGAAGGAGCCGCGCCTGGTGCGCTTCAATACCTTCCGCATGGAAGCATTGCCCGAAGGTCCCATGCTTTTTGTGCACACCACCGATAAACCCGGGGTTATTGGCAGACTGGCCAGCACCATCGGGGAAGCGGGGGTCAATATTTCCCGGATGACCGTGGGGCGCGAACCTGATTCGGGCCGCAACGTCATTCTGCTCAACACCGATACCCTGGTGGATCGTCAGTTGCTGAAAAAGGTCAAGGAGCTGGACGATATCCACGATGCCATGGTGCTTGATCTCCCCTAGGCATCACCGTAGGCGATCGCAGGGCACCGACGTATCTTGAGGCGATCGGGTCGGCTCACGTGCTGATGTACGCTTCGCCGCCTCGTCGCTCGCCACAACCTGCGGGCGCTTACCATTTTGCCCCCGCGATCACTTACCGTGGCCCGGCCTTGCTGCCCCGGGCGGGTTTCGTTATACCGGGGGCGGTTTGTCGGCCGGTGCTGCTGGAACGGTCACATGGAGACAGGTCAAGGAGGATGTCATGGTCGATGATAAGGACAAACAGGAAAAATGTTGTCCGCCCGGGCAGATTCTTAAAGACGGCCAGTGCGTCATGCCCGAGGTTACCTTCACCACCCTGGTCATCTCGCTGAACACTTCCGCTTTGATGCACCTGGGAGAGCTGGAGGATCCTGAGACCGGGGTCAAAAGGCGGGATCTGGGCATGGCTCAGCACACCATCGATACCCTGCGGCTGTTGGAAGAAAAGACCGCCGGCAATCTTACCGCCAAGGAAAAAGAGCTGCTGACCAACATGCTTTACGATCTGCGGATGCGCTATGTCAAGCTTACCCGTTGAGGAGCAGGCCGACCTTGAGATTGACGCCCCGGCCAAAATTAATTTTTATCTGCGTGTCCTGGACAAAAGGGCTGACGGTTACCATGAGCTTGACTCGCTGATGATCAAGCTCGAGTTTGCCGACCGACTGGTTATGAGGCGACGACGACAAGTCGGCATCGAGGTGCAATGCCCGGGCAGTGATCTGCCGGCCGGCCCCGGCAATCTGGTTTATCGGGCGGCCGAGGCATTTTTTAGCCATTGCGGCCTGGCACCGGCCCTGGCGATTATTCTCGACAAACGGATTCCGGTGGCCGCCGGTTTGGGGGGTGGCAGCAGCGATGCCGCGGCGGTGCTCCTGGGCCTGGACTGCCTTTATAATACCAGTCTGGGTGAGCAAACCCTGCTGGATCTGGCCCGCCCCCTGGGAGCCGATGTACCTTTCTTTGTGCAGCCGTCACCGGCGGCCCGGGCCCGGGGAATCGGTGAGTTGTTGACCCCGGTGGGGGTGCCCGACGGGGTTAACTGGATAGTTCTGGTTAATCCCGGATTTGGGGTTTCCACTAAATGGGTATATGACAACTTTCGATTGACAAAACAGAGCGATCCCTATATTTTAACCGGCTCTTCAGCGGCATCAGAAATGACGTCGGTGGAACAACCAGCAAATGATTTGCAAACGGTGACCATGGCTGGCTATCCTGAACTGGCGGCCATCCGGGAGCAATTGCTGGCGGCGGGGGCTGAAATGGCCCTGATGTCCGGCAGCGGCCCCACAATGTTCGCCGTTTTTGCCGATGAACAACCGGCCAGGAGTTGCGCCCACCGGATGGCCCGGCAGTACCGGCAAGTATATGTGACCAGGCCTGCAACTCGGACGTGAACCGGCCCGATCACCGCTTGCGGCGGGGCACGTGATCTCTTACCGCTTGCGCCCAGTCAAATGACGGGGCGTGGCGGCCCTGTTGCCGGTTTATTCCAGATTTTGCTGGGGCGTCGTCAAGCGGTAAGACACAAGACTTTGACTCTTGCATTCGCAGGTTCGAATCCTGCCGCCCCAGCCATTTTTGTAAGCTTCAAAAAAGGCAGCAGTCCTGACTGCTTGTGCCGGGAGGTGTCTGCTGATTACCTCCTGGGCATCATGTTAAGCGCCCCTTTTATGGGGCAAATGTTGGTTTCGATAAAAATTGGGAGCCCACTTCCGTGCCTTTAAATGAAATGAAAATCCTTGCCGGCAATGCTAATCCGGCCCTGGCAGAAAGTATTTGCAACCACCTGCAAACACCCCTTACCAAGGCGGAAGTCCGGCGGTTCAGTGATGGCGAGATTTTTGTTGAAATCGGTGAAAACGTACGCGGGCGAGATACTTTCATTATCCAGCCCACTTGCCCACCGGTAAATGACAACCTGATGGAGCTGATGATCATTGCCGATGCCCTGCGCCGGGCCTCGGCGAGGCGGATCACCGCCGTGCTGCCCTATTACGGTTATGCCCGGCAGGATCGCAAGGTGGCTCCCCGGGTGCCGATTACCGCCAAGGTGGTAGCGGAGATGCTGATGGTGGTCGGGGTACGCCGGGTGCTGACCATGGATCTGCACGCCGGTCAGATCCAGGGTTTTTTCAACATCCCCGTGGACAACCTGTTTGCCGCCCCGGTGTTGCTGGAATACATGAATGAGCACGTGGACACCTCCCGGGTGGTTATGGTTTCCCCCGATGCCGGCGGAGTGGAGCGCTGCCGGGCCTTTGCCAAGCGGCTCAATACCACTCTGGCCATTGTCGACAAGCGCCGGGAGAAGGCCAACGAATGCGAGGCAATGAGTGTTATCGGCGATGTCAAGGGCAAGATCGCTGTACTTCTTGATGACATGGTCGACACTGCCGGCACCTTGTGTTCGGCGGCGGAAGTCCTGGTGGAGGCCGGGGCCACCGAGGTAATAGCCTGCTGCTCACACGGCGTGCTTTCCGGGCCGGCCATCGAACGTTTGGAGAAATCCAGGATTAACCGTCTGGTGATTACCGACAGTGTGCCGTTGCGGGGGGAAGCCAAGGATTGTGCCAAGATCAAGGTGTTGTCGGTGAACAAGTTGATTGCCGAGGCTGTTCGGCGGATCCATGCCGATGATTCGGTAAGCTCACTGTTTATTTGACCGGTACCGATTAGCCGCTCGAACCGGCGTGAGATGCCAAGGCTAAGCATTTTTTGATTTGCCGCTGGTGTCTAAATCCGCGCTGGCGTTTTGTTGTGTAGAACTGATTTTTTGGCATTATCGGACCATGCAGCGGGAAGCTTTCTGCAAGTCCAATTTATTTAGTGTTCTAATCCAGGAGGAAAAAAACATGTTGCAAGTTGATATCGCGGCCGACCGGCGGGATGAGCGCGGCAAGGGTGCGGCCCGCAGTCTGCGGCGTGCCGGCCGGACTCCGGCGGTGCTCTATGGCTCAAAGATTGAGCCCCAGGCCTTGAGCCTGAACACCCACAGCTTTACCAAGGCCCTTTTTTCGGTGCATCGCCGAAATTCGGTGTTCAATCTGGAGGTTACCGACGGTCAGGAGAAAGTCATCCATCATGTGGTCGCCCGCGAGATCCAGACCGATCCCGTCAAGGATCACGTCCTGCACGCCGATTTTCACGTAATTTCCCTGGACGAACCGCTGGTTTTTCGAGTGCCTTTGAAGTATCGCGGCAAAGCCAGAGGGGTGGACATGGGTGGCGACCTGGTGACCTGGCTGCGCAATGTCAAACTCAAGGGCAAGCCGTTGGATATCCCCGACGACATCGAGGTCGATGTTGCTCCCCTGGGCCCCAATTCCCAGTTTACCTGCGGTGACTTGACTCTGCCCCCCGGAGTTGAACTGGTGGATGACAGCGACGAGGTATGTGTCGCCGTGGCAGGCGGCACCGAATAGGTAGCGCCCGGCAGTTTCCGGAATTTGCAGTCTGCACGGCGGTTGCTGTTTGCCCCCCGGTCCGTTGCCGGGGGTAGGACTACTGCGGGTTTTGGTGGTTACCGGTTCACGGTATCCGCCGTCACCATTTTTAAACCCTGTTTGCTGCGTGTTGCCTGGGTTCAATGTTTGCCGGGGTGGGAAGTATGCGACTTCTGGTTGGCCTGGGGAACCCCGGGGCCGAATATGAACTGACTCGCCATAATATCGGCTTCATTTTTCTCGATTTTCTGGCTGACCGTCATGGTATTACCCTGAAGTACGAGAAAAAATGGGACGCCGAAGTAGGGCGGGGAACTGTTGAGGGGCAACCGGTGATGCTGGTCAAGCCCCTTACTTATATGAATCGCAGCGGCCTGGCGGTGGGAAAAATTGTCCGCTATTTCCAGCTTGAGCCGGAGACCGTGGTGGTTTTTCATGATGAACTGGATCTGCCGTTTGGTGCCTGCCGTTTGGCCAGGGGTCGCGGGGCGGGGGGGCATAACGGGATCAAGTCACTGATGGAGCACCTCGGCAGCCGCGATTTTACCCGTTTCCGTATCGGAGTCGGCCGCCCGCCGGCGTCCCGGGCGGCGGCGGGCTTTGTCCTCTCCCGTTTTTCCCGGGCGGAAACCCAGGCTCTTGAAAAACTACTTACCTTTTTTGAACAAGGCCTGGAACTGTTGCTCAGCCGTGATCTCCAAACGGCCATGAACCTGGTCAATGCCTCGACAGCCGCGGCATTGCCAGAGAGTGTTTGATAATTTCCGATCGGCATGGTATGGTATAGCTTCTTTATAAACCTGGTATGGGGGAAGAAGCTTATGGGTGGTGCGGTGGAGATGTTTCGAGTTGGTGATATGGCCGTTTATCCGGCCCACGGGGTCGGAAAAATTGAATCCATCGAGTCACGTCGGGTTGGAGAACTGGAACAATCGTTTTATGTGATGCGGTTCATCGATTCCAATATGACGGTGATGATTCCCACCACATCCGGCACTGCCGGGCTCCGTAATATAATCTCCGCCGATGATGTGCAGAGTGTCTTTGCCATCCTCAATCAGCGGAACCTGGAAACCGAGGCCCAGCCCTGGAACCAGCGCTACCGCGAGTACACCAACAAGATCAAGACCGGTTCCATCTTCGAGATAGCCGCCGTTTTGCGTGATTTACTGCTTCTTCGTGGCGACAAGGATCTGTCTTTTGGTGAGCGCAAAATGGTTGATACCGCCAAAACCTTGTTGGTCAAGGAAATCGCGCTGGCCAAACAGATTAATGAAGAACAGGTGGCCGAGCATATCGACCAGATTTTTGCCTGAACCCCTGATAACCGTTCCGCTTAACGGGTCGATCCCGTATTCCTGCGCCTTTCCGAACTATTATAATTTATTTGTACATCATTATTAAGTGATCGCGGCAAAAAACTCATCCTTTGTCATTATTGTTGAACCCCACGAGGCTGGGTGTCGGCTGGATCATGTGTTGGCGGCCCGATTGGAGGAACGTCTGGAGTTGACCCGCTCCAGAATTCAGGGCTTGATCCGTCAGGGGCAGGTCGGCGTTGAATCCATAACGGCCAGGCCGTTGTCATTGAAGCCCGGGATGCTGCTTAAGGCCGGAGACCGGGTGAGTCTGCGGGTGCCTTCGCCGGTGGCCACCGAGCTGGTGGCGGAGGATGTTGCTTTTGACATTCTTTACGAGGATGCCGATATCCTGGTGCTTTCCAAGCCTCCTGGCGTGGTGGTCCATCCCGCCGGTGGTCACTGGCAGGGAACGCTGGTCCACGGCCTGCTTCATCATTGTCGTAATCTTTCTGGCATCAGCGGTGAATTGCGACCCGGGATTGTTCATCGCCTGGATAAGGACACCTCCGGCTGCTTGGTGGTAGCCAAGAATGACCTGGCCCACCGCAACCTGGTCAGGCAGTTCAAGGGTAAAGAGGTGGGGAAAAGATATCAGGCCCTCCTTGGCGGAATAATTACCGGCGAGTCCGGGCGGGTTGATTTGGCCATCGGCCGTCATCCCGTCAACCGCAAAAAGATGGCGGTGCTCAAAGAAGGGGGGAGGGAAGCGGTGACCCATTGGCGGGTACGAAAACGCTTTGCCGCCGGCTATACGCTGGTTGATTTGCAGATTGAAACCGGCCGGACCCACCAGATCAGGGTGCATATGGCGGCCCTGGGTCATTCACTGGCCGGGGATCGCCTTTATGGTCGAAATCGTGATTCCGACCGATATTACGGTATCGAACGCCAATGGCTGCATGCGCTTGAGTTGGTCTTTAGGCATCCCCGCGACGATCGTTTGCTGCACTTTACCGCCCCTTTGTGGGAGGATTTGCAGGCCATCCTGATAAGATTGCAGGATACCGAGGAAAAGGAGAGGGGCCGGCGGGTTGAGTGCTGATCAGAACAAGCCTTCCGTGACCATTGCCAGCTCGAAGCCGGCCGGCGGCGGTTGTCTGGTCGGGATCACCGGCGGGATCGCGGCGGGCAAGAGCCGGGTGGCCGGGTATCTGGCCAGGCACGGAGGTTTTCCCTGCCTTGATGTGGATGATATTGCCCGGCAGCTGCTGGAGCCCGGCCAAGCCGGGTGGAAGGCCATGAAGGAGCATTATGGCGAGCGTTTCCTTTGTCGTGACCGCAGGATTGATCGTGGGGGGTTGCGACGGGCCATTTTTGCAGACGCCGCCTTGCGGACCGAGGTCAACGGCCTCCTGCATCCCCTGATTCGTCGCTCTATGCATGATCTGGCCGCCGAGCAATTCCTGGCCGGGGCCAGAGTTGTTCTTGTAGAAGTCCCGCTGCTTTATGAAGCGGGCTGGGAGGACGACTTTGCCCTGGTTGTGGTGGTGCAGGCTACAACACAAATCTGCCGACAACGTTTGCAGAATCGGGATCAGGTAAACGGACAGGAGGCTTGCGCCGCCCTCGCTGCCCAGATGTCCCCGGAAGAAAAGGCCCGCCGGGCCGATGTGGTAATTGAAAACTCCGGAGACTGGGAACAAGCCCGCCGGCTACTGGACCGGCTGATTCCCCGTCTTAGCTGCCTGGTTGGGGAAAACCATGAAAATTGCATAAGAGGTGACAAAAATAAGGGGGGGGCGCGGAAAAACCTTGACACTCGGGTGCCGAATAAATAGTATCTCTGACATTCCGCTGACCAGTGGAATATATTCCCATCATTCCTCGGGCTAAGATAACAATCAGATATTCAGCAACCCTTAATGAATCGGGATGTATTATATAATACCCTGATAATCAGATTTATTTCTTTCCCCGGCTGATACCTTTATTATCGTGCGGATTTTACTGCCCTTCTGATCTCTGGATTTATTTGTTCATCGCCTGCGTCTTGATACCGGCTTAATTTGTTTACGGTGGCGCTGTCGTCAACTTTTCCCTGGAGTACTCGCTCCTGGATTACAAACGCTTTAAGATCAAGATTAAAAAACCATAACAAACATTATAATTTAGCAGACTTAAAAGACTTTTGTCGGCCCGAATCCCGGCTGACCGCCGTCAGTGCGTTCGGTCAGCCCGTCGTCAGCAAGTTGCAAGGAGAGTAAACGTTCATGAATATTGGGGAGCTGAAACGAAAGAAAATTGCGGAACTTACCGGTATTGCCAAGGATATGAATATCGAGGGCTATGCCGGCATGCGCAAGCAGGAGCTTATTTTTGCCATCCTGCAGCACCAGAGTGCCGCCCAGGGAAAAAACGGTGAAAACTACGGTGGCGGAGTCCTGGAGGTCCTGCCCGATGGTTTCGGTTTTCTCCGGGCGCCCGATTACAATTACCTGCCCGGTCCCGACGATATATATGTTTCTCCATCCCAGATTCGTCGTCTGAACCTGCGCACCGGTGATACGGTGGAAGGTCCGGTGCGTTTTCCCAAGGACAGCGAGCGCTATTTCGCCCTGCTCAAAGTAGACAGGGTAAACTTCGATCCACCGGAAAAATCCCGGGACAAAACTCTTTTTTCCAACCTCACCCCGCTGCATCCCAACGAGCGGTTAAACCTGGAACGGGATCCCACCAACTATTCCACCCGGATCATGGATATGATGGCCCCCATCGGCAAGGGCCAGCGCGGCCTGATAGTGGCTCCCCCCCGTACCGGCAAGACCGTCCTGATAGCCGATATCGCCAACAGCATCACCAAAAATCACAAGGACACCCACCTTATCGTCCTGCTCATTGATGAGCGGCCCGAAGAAGTCACCGATATGGCCCGCAGTGTTGATGCCGAGGTGATCAGCTCCACCTTCGATGAACCCCCCCAGCGTCATATCCAGGTGGCGGAGATGGTCCTGGACAAGGCCCGACGACTGGTGGAACACAAAAAGGACGTGGTGGTTCTGCTGGACAGCATTACCCGTCTGGCCCGGGCTTACAACACCGTGGTGCCGCCCAGCGGCAAGATTCTCTCCGGCGGGGTGGATTCCAATGCCCTGCACCGGCCCAAACGCTTTTTCGGGGCCGCTCGGAACATCGAGGAAGGCGGCAGTCTGACCATTATCGCCTCGGCCTTGATCGAAACCGGCAGCCGCATGGATGATGTGATTTTTGAAGAGTTCAAGGGCACCGGCAACATGGAAATCGTTCTCGACCGCAAAATGGCCGACCGGCGGCTCTTTCCATCCATTGATATTACCAAGTCCGGTACCCGCAAGGAAGACCTGCTGCTGAGCCCCGACGAGATGAACAAGATCTGGATTCTGCGCAAATTGCTCGCGTCCATGAATCCGGCGGACGCCATGGAGTTCCTGCTGGACAAGATGAAGCGAACCAAGACCAACGAGGAATTCTTTGATTCCATGGTGAGCAGCAGCGGTCATTAATCGTGACCGAACAGCCCGTTAAGTCAACATTTGGTTGGCTCTGGTGAACGGTTACCATTAATCGTGGCAATTGTTACCAGTGTTCGTTTGTTTTTGCTTGCATCAGGTGGTGAAAAAGTTATAATCCCCTGTTCTAATATTGTTTTTAGAGGTTTTTGCTCACTTTATTTGGAGGTTAATGGCCATGAAGGAAGGAATCCATCCGGAATATCATAAAATCAAGGCGTCCTGCGCCTGTGGCAGTGAGGTGGAAATAGGTTCGACCAATGAAGAGGTAAAGGTCGAGATCTGCTCCGCTTGTCACCCGTTTTTTACCGGTAAACAGAAACTCATCGACTCCGCAGGGCGGGTTGAGAAGTTCCTTAAGAAGTATGGCAGGACCATGGAAAAGTGATCCACCGGCAAAAAAAAATACACCCTGTTAAACGGCAATGATGACACAGCAGATTACAGGGCGTGCCGGGTCGTCGCTGGTTGCGGCGACGATAAAAGTAGATGTTTGCTTCTCCTCCTTTGTAACGCCCCAGGGAGTGTGCCGTTTGGTGGCACCGGTCCTGGGGCGTTTTTTTTGTAAACCACCTTTCGAGCGGCCCAATTCAACCTTGCCCAGGCCATGTTTGAACAATTAATTGATATTAAAGAACGGAAAAAATTGCTGGAAGACCGTCTTTCCGACCCGGATCTGATGAAGGATCCGGCGCGCTTTCGGTCCCTGGCCAAGGAGCACTCCCAGGTCAGTAAGCTCGATTCTCTTTACAGCAGTTATCGCCAGGCCCAGGAGGCTTTTGCCGCCAACCGGCAGCTCCTGAATGATGAAGAGGACGAGGAAATGCTGGACCTGATCCGGACGGAAAACGATGATCTGCAGGAAAGGATCGCGGCCCTGGAAAAGGATCTGCGGCTGGCCCTGTTGCCCAAGGATCCCAACGACGAAAAAAACGTGCTGCTGGAAATACGGGCAGGCACCGGGGGCGACGAAGCCGCTTTGTTTGCCGCCGACATGTTCCGCATGTACAGCCGTTATGCCGAGGATAAGGGCTGGAAGGTGGAAGTCATGAGCAGCAACCCCATCGGCATTGGGGGCTACAAGGAGATCATTGCCCTGATCAGCGGTGATCATGTTTACAGTCAGCTCAAGTACGAATCCGGGGTTCACCGGGTGCAGCGAGTGCCGGCCACCGAGACCCAGGGCCGGGTCCATACCTCGGCGGTGACGGTGGCGGTGCTTCCCGAGGCCGAGGAGGTGGAATTGAATATCAATACCTCCGAACTCAAGTTCGATGTTTTCCGTTCCTCCGGCCCCGGTGGTCAGAGCGTCAATACCACCGATTCGGCGGTACGGGTCACCCATCTGCCCACCGGCCTGGTGGTCATCTGCCAGGATGAGAAATCCCAGCACAAAAACAAGGCCAAGGCTCTGCAGGTCCTGCGGGCGCGGCTGCTTGACCGGCTGCAGGAGCAGCAGCACGATCAGATCTCCAGTGACCGTAAAAATCAGGTGGGCAGCGGGGATCGCAGCGAGCGGGTCAGAACCTACAACTTTCCCCAGAATCGCCTTACCGAACACCGCATCAACCTCACCACCTACCGTCTGGATGCGGTGATGATGGGCCATCTTGAGGAAGTGATCGAGCCGCTGGTGCTCCATTTTCAAACCGAGGCCCTGAAAAGTCAGTCCCAGTAAGCCGAGATTGCTCCCATGAATAAACGAACAGCCGCACCTCACCTTCGGGCGATCAGCCAAGCTCACATGCGCGGGGTACGCGGCGCTGGGCTGCAAGACCTCATCTGGGGCACAGCTGTTCGTTTACAGCCTGTTAAATCAACACCTTGTTGGCCCTGGTGAACGCTAACTCCCATGACTGTACCGATGATCCCCCGTGGGCGGACATACCCGCCGGAGCCAGAATAGGGGAGCTAAGACTCCGGATCATCGGCCGCCTGCGCCGGGCCGGGGTAGGCGAAGCGGAGATGGAGACCGATATGCTTCTGGGCTGGCTGCTGGGCTGCAATCGGGCCGGCCTGGTATTGGCCGCCGATCAACAGCTTGCCGAGCCTTTGCGGCTGAAACTGCTGACCGCCCTCGAGCGCCGTCAGCGGCGTGAGCCCCTTGCTTATATCCTGGGAGAGTGGGAGTTCTGGTCACTGTCCTTTACCGTCGGCCCCGAGGTTCTAATTCCCCGTCCGGAAACGGAACTGCTGGTTGAACAGGCCCTTGACTTTGTCAAAACGGTGGAATCTCACTTCGGGGACCGCCCCTGGCGGATTCTGGATCTGGGGACCGGCAGTGGTATCCTGGCCGTGGTGCTGGCCCGGGAAATTGCATCCGCCCATATAGTGGCCCTGGACCGTTCACCCGCCGCCCTTGCCCTGGCCCGGGCCAATGCCCGAAGGCACGGGGTGGCGGAGCGGATCAGCTTTGTCGCCAGCGACTGGCTGACGGCCCTGGCGGCAGAGCCGTGGTTTGACCTGGCCCTGGCCAATCCCCCCTATGTGGTCCGGGGTGAGCTGGCGGATCTGCAGCCGGAGGTCCGGGATTTTGAACCCCGGTTGGCCCTGGACGGCGGTGAGGAGGGCCTTGATGATATCGTGGCGATCTGTCAGGCATTGCCTGCGGTTCTTCGCCCCGGGGCCCTGTTGTTGATGGAAATCGGTTGGGACCAGCAGGCAGTGGCCCGTCTTTTCGCCGCTAATCCCGCTTACCGGCAAACGGAAATTCTGCCGGATCTGGCCGGGTTGCCAAGAGTTTTGCGCGCCCGCCGCAGTTAAGGGGCAAACATCCTGCAATACCGATAGCGGGGTTGTGTCGCCTCCACGATTTGGCGCTGACAGGGTCGCCCGGTCGGCGTGATCGAAGTTGCTTACCGCCGTAACCTTTACGGCTCGTATTATGCAAGAGGGTTATTGACTCGGATAAACGTTTAAGGGGAAGGTTGATGGATAAAATTGTCATTGAAGGAGGCCACCCCCTGCAAGGGGAAATCGCCATCAGCGGGGCCAAGAATGCCGCTCTGCCGTTGATCTGCGCCACGCTGTTGAGCCCCGGTCCCCATGTGCTGGAAAATGTTCCCGATCTGCGTGATACCCGTACCATGCTTGCGCTGCTCGAATCCCTGGGAGCCACCTGGAGCAGGGACGGGGATACTCTGACCATCGATACCTCCGGTCTTAATAATTTTGAGGCATCCTATGATCTGGTCAAGACCATGCGGGCTTCGGTGCTGGTCCTGGGGCCTCTGCTGGCCAGGATGAACCGGGCCCGGGTATCGTTGCCCGGCGGCTGCGCCATCGGGGCTCGACCCATCAACTTCCATCTCCAGGGTTTTCAGCAACTGGGAGTGCGGCATCAACTGGACCAGGGCTATGTTGATGCCTCAGTGGACGGCCGCATGGAAGGGGCCACCATCTGCTTTGATATTCCATCGGTGACCGCCACCGAAAATATCCTCATGGGTGCGGTGCTGGCCAAGGGGGATACGGTGATCAAAAACGCCGCCCGGGAGCCGGAGATCGGCAATCTGGTGGATATGCTCAATGGCATGGGGGCAAAAATCAAGGGTCGGGGCAGTGACACCCTGTTGATCAAAGGGGTGACCCGCCTGAAGCCGGCTCGCATCAGGGTGGTGCCGGACCGGATTGAAACCGGCACTTTCCTCATCGCCGTTGGGGCCATTGGTGGCGAACTGACCCTGAGCAATTGTGATCCCGCCTTGTTGCCGTCGCTTTATGCTAAACTGGGGGCCGCCGGGGTGAAGGTGCGGGAGGAAAAGGACCGGCTTCATGTTGCCCGCCGGGAACCATTGCGGGCGGTTGATATCAAGACCATGCCTTTCCCTGGCTTCCCCACCGACCTGCAGGCCCAGATGATGGCCCTGATGTGTTTCAGCAACGGCTTGAGCCTGATCACTGAAACCATTTTTGAAAACCGTTTCATGCACGTGGCGGAGCTGCACCGGATGGGGGCCGATATCCGGATCGACGGGCACAGCGCCATTGTCACCGGCACCGGCGGGCTGCGCGGGGCGCCGGTAATGGCCACGGATCTCCGGGCCAGCGCCTCACTGGTTATTGCCGGCCTGGCCGCCGAAGGGATTACCGAAATCTCCCGGGTCTACCACCTGGACCGGGGTTATGACGACCTGGTGGGCAAACTGAGCCGGGTCGGGGCCGTGATCCATCGCCAACCCGCTTAATCGTAATCGTTCAGCAGCCCAGCACCTTCGGGCGATCAGCCAGGCTTGAGTACCGGTGTACGCTGCGCCTGGCTGCCCACCCGAATCTGCGGCACTGCTGAACGATTACGGCCCGTTAGGCCGGTAAGTTAGTACCTCTGGTGAACGGTTACGCATAATCGTGAGCGATCACCCCCCCGTGATCGCTGGCATTTCAGGCTGCGGCGGGCAGGGTTATGGTTACCGTGGTTCCCTGGTTCGGTTGGCTGGCAAATTCCATTCTGCCGCCGTGGTCGTCGATGATTTTCTGGACCAGTGCCAGCCCAAGGCCGGAGCCTTCGGGTTTGGTGGTAAAATAGGGGTCGGTTATCCGGGGCAGAATCTCCGGGGCGATGCCGCCGCCGGTATCCCGGACTCTGATCGTCACCTTACCCGTCTCCGGCTTCCAATCCATCCCGACCTCCAGAGTACCGCCGTCGGGCATGGCCTGCAGACTGTTGAGATAAAGATTGAGCAGCACCTGGGTGATGCGGTCGGCGTCCAGCCTGATGGTTGGTGGTTCGCTGGCCGGCTGTAATTTTAGCTCAACCCCCAGGGACTGGGCGTCGGCCTTGACCAGCTGCAGGGAGTTGTTGAGCAATTCGTTGAGCTTTACCGGACGGAAATCAAGGGCCTGGGGCCGGGCGAAGTCCAGCAGTTCGCTGATACTGCGGTTAACCCTTTCCACCTCGCTGACCAGCAGGCGGGCGGCTTGCTCTTCCCGCCGGTTCTCCCGGTCGCCTGAGCCCAACAGGGTGGCCAGCCCCTTGATGGAGCTGAGCGGATTGCGGATTTCGTGGGCCACCCCCGCCGCCATCTTACCCAGGGCTACCAGGCGTTCGTGTCTTTGTACCTCTTTTTCCATTTCCTGCATTCTGGTGACGTCGTGGAGCAGTACAACCCGGCCGATAAGCTGCTGTTCCCGGTCTCGGATGGGGACTGCACTGAGCATGACGGTCATTTGTTCCCCGCCGGTGGAGCCATGCTCCGGCGACAGCCTGATTTCGCGATCGATGACTTCTTCGGTGGAGAGCGGATCCTTCAATTGATCGGCGATCAATTCGGGCAGCACCTTGCCGGCCGGCTTGCCGATCAACCCGGCAGTGCTGGCAGCGCACATCCCGGCTGCTACTTCATTGCAGGTTTCAATCCGGCCCTGCCGGTCCACGGCAATGATCCCCAGTGGCAGGCGAGAGATCAGCAGACCGGTGAAGGCCTGGACGTAGCGCAGGGTTCTTTCCGCAGTTCGGTAACCCTGGGCGCCGAGCAGGGCCAGCCAGCCACCGATTCCCACCAGTAACAGGGCCAGAGAAATGAAGAAGATGTGGCGCCGGTTCTGGCTGAGCACCGCTTCCGCTTCGCTCATGTCCAGGCCAACCAGGATCAGCAGTTCTTCCGTGCTGTTGTCAAGGGCCGGGGGGCGGCGCATCCGGGGGTGATGCTCCATGTGCCGGTGCCGACCGCCCCGGCCGACGAACGGGGCAAAGGAGGAGCTGACTTCGAATACCCGCTGGTCAAGCCCGGGGCCTTCCCGCAGACGATGGTAAGTTCCGGCATGGGTGTCGTTGGCGGTCGCCTCCGGTGGCGGGAAGGGAAGGTTGGTATTAATTAGTTCAGGGTCGCTGTGGGCCAGAATTATGCCCTCCCGGTCGATCAGGGCGATATAGACAATTTCCGGTTCCGCCGCCGCCTGTTCAACAAGATGCTGCAGATGATCGGCGTCGGTACTGCCCATGCGCATCATCGTGGCCCTGGTGCCGGCCTCCAGCATGCGGATGATGCCCCGTCCCTGGTTCAACAGGTTTTCGTTGGCCAGGCGTTGTTCCCGCTGCAAATTATTGACCGCAAAGACCAGAACAATGGCCAGCAGCAGGCCCACTGCGGTGGCAAAGATCCACGGTGAGGCGAAAACTATTTTTTTCCCGGGCAGTTTTTCCATTTAACTCAGTAAACTCCGATGCAACAAAGGTGACTGTTCTGGTCGCGGCTGGTTTATGACATTACACGATTCGTGCCGGCCAAGGAAAAAAATAAATTCACGTCCCGTTTGCCCCCTGGCGGGTATTTTGTTTGCGTTAAACCGGCTCAAGGCCGGCTCGTTTGGTTAAAATCTATCCGATTTGCGGCCGGACGGATAAAAAATAACCAGTTTATGGGGGAATGTCACCTCAGGGAAGTTCAAGTGGTCAACGGCAGGTAATATACTTATATTGCCTTTGGGCTGCGATTTAATTAAAGGGTCGCTGTTTGGCACGGTTGCTGAGTAACAGGTGGCCGGACTGAAACAGCTTTGTCAACCCGGCAGGTTGATCGTTGATCACGGTTGACAAGAGTCTTTCCATAGGTGTGCCGATAAAGAAGATATGGGGGATTTTCCGTTGCCGCACCGATGGCCCTGGGTTAAGCTGGTGTGTCATTTGTTGAGTTGCCATAAGATAATTTTTTTCCGGGGTGTTCAAAATGAACATGTGGTCCAGAAAGGTAACCAACCACAGGTTACCCAGAAAAATCCCCGGCCGTGTTGGCGGCTGGCTGCTGTTACTGCTTTTACTGACGCTGCCCGGTCGGCCGGCGGCGGCGATGATGACGGAACCCGTTGCCGAGTTGCTGGCCACTGCCTATCCCGTGGGAGAAATCCTGCATTATGACGTGACCTTTATGGGATTTCGGGCCGGTAAGCTGATCTTTGAGGTCAAGCAGCTTGATGACCATGGTGATCAACTGGCCGTTGACGTCAGTGCCAGGAGCGTCGGTCTGCTGGATTCGATTTATCCGGTGCGCGACGACTATCGGGTGGTGGTGCAAGCGGCTGACCGCCTGCCAACTTATTACAAGATTGATGAGGAAAAGCGGGGTAACAAAAGGGTACGGGAAACCTATTACGATCAGGAGACCGGGGAGATAGTTTACCACCGGCGGGTCGATTCAATCCGAGAGTACCAGGTGGACGGTCCGGTTCACAATGAATTCTCGTCCTTTTATGCCACCAGGGTGATGCCCCTGGGCGGTGAAGAAAGGGTGATAGTCCCCACTTTTGCCGATGATGAGCGCCACGAGGTGGAAGTGCATGTGGCCGGGACCGATACCTTCACAAGCGTGGTTGGCCGGCAGGAGTTCCTGAGGGTAGAGCCGCGGCTGGGCTTTGTCGGCCTTTACGATAAAGCCGGCGATCCGAGAATCTGGCTGACCGATGACCAGTACCGGATCCCGGTACGGGTTCGTTCCCGGATCGCCATTGGTTCCCTGGTTGCCACTCTTACCTATTACAAGGGTCCGGCCGGTGAATTCAGCAATTAAGCCTGGTAATACCGGGTTATTTCCCCAGTGGCGCCGCCGTTTTTTGCGGTGCCGACAAAATTGCCAATAAATCATTCCGGTCGTAAGGCAGGCGCCAGAGCCGGGCCTGGGGCAGGGCATGATCGACCAGGGCCTCAAGTTCTGCGGCATCGGTCCTGATACCCAGGTCGGCAAGGCCGGTGGGGGCTCCCATGGCGTTCAGCCAGTTTACCCAGGCCCGGATTCCGGCGCCTGCCTGGGCGGTGAAGAAAGGGTGATAGTCCCCACTTTTGCCGATGATGAGCGCCACGAGGTG
>PWOG01000249.1 GCA_003557565.1 Desulfobulbaceae bacterium | reverse complement strand
GCCCTGGACAAACTCCCGGACCTCGTCTTCGACCAGTTCCAGCCATTCCGGGTCCACCATGTCCTTTTTGGTGATGACCAACAGGCCCTGCTCGACCCCCAGCAGCCGGCAGATCTCGAAATGTTCCCGGGTCTGGGGCATGATCCCTTCATCCGCCGCCACCACCAGGGCCATCAGATCGATACCCGAGGCGCCCGCCACCATGTTGCGGACAAAGCGCTCATGGCCGGGAACATCGACAATCCCCAGGCAATGGCCGCTGGGCAGATCGAGAAAGGCAAATCCCAGTTCAATGGTGATCCCCCGGGCCTTCTCCTCCTTCAGGCGATCGGTGTCGGTGCCGGTGAGGGCACGGATCAGGCTGGTCTTGCCGTGGTCGACATGACCGGCGGTGCCAAGGACTATTTCACGCATCGGCGCCTACCTCGATGATGTTTTCCGGCCCCAATGACTGCCGAGCCGGCAGGGCAATCCCGTTTAATACCATTTTTCCTGCAGGAAGGGGTTATCCGCCGCCTCCTCGCCGATGGTGGAGCGAGAGCCGCCGTAGCCGTGGCCGGGCCAAACCACGGTTTCCGGGGGCAGGGTCAACAGACGCCGCCGGATGGAGTCGATCAGGGTGGCGGTGTCGCCGCCGGGAAAGTCGGTCCGCCCCACCGCCCCGACAAAGAGGCTGTCGCCGCTGAACAGGTTGGGGGCGGAGTAAAAACAGACCCCGCCGGGGGTGTGGCCGGGGGTGTGGACCACCTCCAGCTTGATGTCGCCGAGTTCGATGGTATCGCCATCGGCCACCAGGCGGTTGGGCGGCGGCGACGGGGGCAGCCCCAGCATGGAAAAATACTGGGTTACTTCCGGCTTGGCAAAAAACTCGGCATCTTCGCGGTGCATCACGATCTCCGCCCCGGTGGCCTCCTGGAGCGCCCCGTTGGCCGCCACATGGTCGGGATGACCATGGGTGCAGAGCAGCAGCGACAGCTGCAGATTGTTCTGCCGGCAATGGTCCAGGATGAGCTGTTCATCGCCGCCGGGATCGATGGCCAGGGCCTGGCCGGAGTTTTCGCAGGCCAGGACATAGCAGCATACTCCCATGCTGCCTACGGTGAACTGGGTGATTTGCATAATCGCACCTGTGGGTTTTGGGGTTGTTTCAACAATCGCAGCGGTTGGGGTCGCAGGCGCCCTGGCAGCCGCAGGTGGGGGCCGCGGCCATGGGCGGCGGTGCCGCGGCGGCCGCTGGGGCACCCACCGGCAGGGCCCGCATCACCGCCGTCACCATGTCGTTGAGGGCGGTGATGGCCGGGCTTTCCCCGCCCCCGGTCAGGTAGGGGGTGCCTTCATCGCCGGCCAGCATGATCCGGGGATCCAGGGGGATGCGGCCCAGGAACGGCAGGTCGGAGGACTTGGCCAATTCCTCGCCGCCGCCGGTTTTGAACAGATCCGAGGTCTTACCGCAGTGGGGGCAGACATAACCGCTCATGTTCTCCACCAGGCCCAGGACCTCCAGCTTGACGTGCTTGCAGAAGTTGAGCGACTTGCGAACATCGGCCAGGGCCACCCGCTGAGGGGTGGTGACCACCAGGGCCTTGGCGTCCTTGATCATCTGGGCCACGGTCATGGGTTCATCACCGGTGCCCGGGGGGGCGTCGATTACCAGGTAATCCAGCTCACCCCAGGCGACATCGGCGATGAACTGGCGAATCGCCTGGTTTTTCAGCGGCCCCCGCCAGATGATGGGATCATCCCGGTCCTGCATCATGTTTTCCAGCGACATCACCAGCAGGTTGTCGCCGGCCCGCCACGGCGGCATCTTGCCGTCTTCCAGGCTGCCGGCGAAGGGCTCCTTAAGATTGAGCATCCGGCAGACATCGGGGCCGTGCAGATCGACGTCCATCAGCCCGACCCGGAAGCCGGCGCGGGCCAGACCGGCGGCCAGGTTGACCGCCACGGTGCTCTTGCCGACCCCGCCCTTGCCGCTCATCACCATGATTTTATGGCGGATCTTGCCCAGCGCCTGGTCCACATTAAGATTCTGCCGGGCATTGACCGCCTCCTTGGACTTGCAGGCGCTTTGCTGCCCGGAGCCACACTGGCCGGATTTACACGAAGAACTCATAATTTACGCTCCCACTGTTCACTTGCCGCATATATACCTTGACCCGGTAGGCAATAGCAAAAATCACCCGCCATGACAATGGTTATTCTATGCCGCCGAAAGTTTACGCCCATTCCGCCGAAGCCCTGCAAAATCTTCACCGACGACGGTAAACCCAGGCCTCGGTACCATCCGCCAGCATGACACGATCACGCCGATAACGCACCCCCAATCTTTCGTAGCGATCAAGGGCGGCCAGTTCGGCGGGGCCGACCTCCAACAGCAACCCGTGTACCCGTGAGCGTTCTTCTTCGACCAGGTCCAGCCCCCGACGGGTAAATCCCGGCAACATCGCCGGTTCCGGCTCACCGTCGGCGCCGAACACCAGGTGGCGGACCAGGGACAATCGCAACGTGCCGTATACAAAGACCGGATACTCCGCGTCATGATACACCGAGGAGGTCTGCGAGGGCGTCACCCGGAAAAAACCGCCCGCCTCAATCCCGGAATAAAGAAACCACACAACCGCCGTAATCGACAGCAAGGCAACGGTAAAAATAATTTTTTTGCGCTTTACTTTTGCCATATCTTGTGCTTCCATAAAATACACTACACCATATTTTGTGGATCGACTCCGATCCCATTATACAAACACAAAAGTGTCCTGCAAATGCGTTTTTAGTTTGCTGCAGCCGTGGCCGCCAAGACCGGCTCACGGTGACGGCACCGCCACGTCGTGCTGGCCGGCGACCCGCTTAATTAATTAATAAGCTCCAAACGCTGAAACTCTTACCTCCAATAAAACAGCCCGGGAAATCAACCATGCTCCAGAAAACCGCCCCCAGTACCGCCAAAATGCCGACCAATCTGCCCAAGCCGAAATTTTCCGCCAATGCCATGACCGTGCTCAAGCGCCGTTACCTCAAAAAGGACGAGCACGGCAAGGTCGTGGAATCCCCCCAGCGGATGCTCTGGCGAGTGGCCAGCACCGTGGCCGCCGCCGACCAGATCTACGACCCCGGCGCCGACACCCAGGCCCTGGCCCGGGAGTTCTACCGCCTGATGGCGGAACTGGACTTCATGCCCAACTCGCCCACCCTGATGAACGCCGGCCGGAAACTGGGTCAGCTTTCGGCCTGTTTCGTGCTGCCGGTGGAAGACTCCATGCCCAGCATCTTCGAAGCGGTCAAGCAGACCGCCCTGATTCACCAGAGCGGCGGCGGCACCGGTTTTTCTTTTTCCCGAATCCGACCCAAAAACGACGTGGTCCACTCCACCCGGGGGATTTCCAGCGGGCCGCTGTCCTTCATGTCGGTTTTCGACTGCGCCACCGAGACCATCAAGCAGGGCGGTACCCGGCGGGGGGCCAACATTGCGATCATGCGGGTCGATCATCCCGACATCATGGACTTCATCAAGGTCAAGTCCGATCTGGACGTGCTCCACAACTTCAATCTGTCGGTGGCCATCACCGATGAGTTCATGCGGGCCCTGGCGGAAGACGGCGACTACGCCCTGATCAACCCCCGCAACCAGGAGGTGGTCCGCTACCAGAACGCCGCCAAGCTCTTTCGCCATATCGTCAAGCAGGCCTGGCACTCCGGCGAACCCGGCATCGTCTTCATCGACCGGATCAACGCCGAAAACCCCACCCCCGAGGCCGGCGAGATCGAGTCCACCAATCCCTGTGTTACCGCCGACACCATGGTCATGACGGCGGTGGGGCCGCGCCGGGTGCACGAGCTTTGCAATCAGCAAGCGGTGCTGCGGATCAACGGCCGGGAATATCCCACCGGCCCGCAGGGATTTTTCTCCACCGGCCGCAAGCCCGTTTTGCGGCTGGTCACCAGCGAAGGCTACAGTGTGCGCCTCACCGCCGATCATCCGGTAATGCGGGCCGCCTCCGTCACCCGTTACCGGGTGGATCGCCAATGGACCGCCGCCGGTGAACTGGCCCCCGGCGACCGGATCGTCCTCCACGATCATCGGGCCCTGGCGGACTGGGACGGGGCTTATGGCCTGGCCGAAGGGTACCTGCTCGGCCTGCTGCTGGGCGACGGGACCATGAAGGATGACAAAGCGGTTATTTCCGTGTGGCACCAAGCTCTGGCCGCCAATGATGATCAACCGGCGGCCGCCGGTACGGCCGGGGTGATGCAGACGGCCCTGGAACACGCCCGCTCCCTGCCCCATCGCCGCGATTTTAATGGCTGGACGCATGTCCCCGGCCGGGGCGAATATCGCCTGAGCCTGGGTCACGTCCACCGGGTCGCCACGGAACTGGGTATCCGTCCCGGCCACAAAA
Source organism: Desulfobulbaceae bacterium (assembly GCA_003557565.1). Classification (GTDB taxonomy): domain Bacteria; phylum Desulfobacterota; class Desulfobulbia; order Desulfobulbales; family Desulfurivibrionaceae; genus Desulfurivibrio. The sequence goes on along the minus strand of PWOG01000249.1, from coordinate 2,150 downwards.
GCATAACCTCGGCCATCGAGAAGACCTCTTCGGCTTTTCATCGTGGTTTTCTGAGCGGCCTGTTCGATGCCGACGGCTCGGTGCAGGGCAGTCAGGCCAAAGGGGTAAGCGTCCGCCTGGCCCAGAGCAGTCTGCAGGACCTGCAGGCCGCCCAGCGTATGCTGCTGCGCTTGGGTATCGCCAGCACCATTTATCAAAACCGGCGGTTAGCGGGGCACACCATGCTGCCCGACGGCCGGGGCGGATACCGGCAGTACCGGGTCAAGGCCCAGCACGAGCTGTGCATCAGCGGCGCCAACCTGGAACGTTTCGCCGAACAGGTGGGCTTTGGCGATACCGCCAAAAAATCCCGCCTGGATGAACTTCGGCAGGCTTATCGGCGCAATCCCAACCGGGAACGCTTTCTGGCCACGGTGGAAGCCCTGGTCCCCGAAGGAGAAGAAGAGGTGTTCGACGTCCAGGTGCCCGGGATCAACGCCTTCGACGGCAACGGCCTGATGCTGCACAACTGCGGCGAACAGCCGTTGCTGCCCTATGAGTCCTGCAATCTGGGATCGTTGAACCTGGCCAACATGGTCACCGACGGCAAGGTGGACTATGAACGGCTGGGGACCAGCGTGGACACCGCCATCCATTTCCTGGACAACGTGGTGGACATCAACAATTATCCGCTGGATGAAATCGAGCGGGTAACCAAGCTCAACCGCAAGATCGGCCTGGGGGTGATGGGCTTTGCCGACCTGCTGGTGCAGCTGGAAATTCCCTACTCCTCCCAGGAGGCGGTGGAGACGGCCGAGACCCTGATGAAATTCATCGACGAACGGGCGCTGGCGGCCAGCAGCAAGCTGGGCATAAGCCGGGGGGCCTTCCCCAACTTTCCCGACAGCATCTACGGCCGCCGGGACCCCAAAACCCCGGTGCGCAACGCCACCCGCACCACCATCGCCCCCACCGGCACCATCAGCATCCTGGCGGGCTGCTCCAGCGGCGTGGAACCGCTGTTCGCGGTGGCCTTTCTCCGGCGGGTAATGGACAACGACGAGCTGTTCGAGGTCAACACCCGTTTTGAACGGGTGGCCAAAAAGGAGGGCTTTTATTCCCACGAACTGGTCAAGCAGATCGCCTATAACGGCACCCTGGCCGGCCTTGAGGAAGTACCTGTCAAGTACCGGCGGATCTTCGAAACCGCCCACGACATCACCCCGGAGAATCATATCGCCATTCAGGCCGCCTTCCAACGCCACACCAACAACGCCGTGAGCAAGACCATCAACTTTCCCCACCAGGCCACCGAGGAGGATGTACGCCAGACCTATCTGCTGGCCTTCCAACTGGGCTGCAAGGGGGTGACCATCTACCGCGACGGCTGCCGGGAAAACCAGGTGCTCAATATCGGCAAGACCGACAAGAAGTCGGCGGCCGCCGCTAAGGAGCTGCCCCACAAGCCCTTCAAGCGGGACCGGCCGACCATGCTCACCGGCTGCACCTACCAGATGACCACTGGTTGCGGCCCCATGTACGTAACCATTAATCAGGATGAAGACAAGGTACCCTTCGAGCTGTTCAACACCGTGGGCAAGGCCGGCGGCTGCGCCGCCAGCCAGTGCGAGGCCATCGGCCGCTTGGTCTCCCTAGCCTGGCGCAGCGGCATGCCCCCGGAACCCATGATCAAGCAGCTGATCGGCATCAGTTGCCACAAACCGGCGGGTTTTGGCGAAAACAAGGTAACCTCCTGCGCCGATGCCATCGCCCAGGCCATCCGCCAGCACCTGGAAAAGACCAACGGCCACCGCGACCAGTCCCGGGACCAGGTTAATCATATTTTCGGCGCCTGCCCTGAATGCGGCGGGGTTATCGAGCATGAAGGGGGTTGCTGCGTATGTCATGGCTGTGGCTACTCCGAATGCGGCTAAACCGTAAACCAACGGCAGCACCGCATCTTGCGCCGATCGGCCCGACTTGCGTACCCGGGGTACGCGGCGCCGGTCCGATCGCCACAACCTGCGGCACTGACGTTGGTTTACTCCCGGTTGCAACACCGCTTCTTGCGGTGATCGGCCCGACTTGCGTACCCGGGGTACGCGGCGCCGGTCCGCTTGCCACAACCTGCGGCACTGACGTTGGTTTACTCCCGGTTGCAGCACCGCTTC
>PWOG01000043.1 GCA_003557565.1 Desulfobulbaceae bacterium | reverse complement strand
GTCAAGGGCGATACCATCATCGAGGTCAACGCCGATCCCGATCTGGCCCCCAACTACGGGGCGCTTTGCGTCAAGGGGCGGTACGGCTTTCATTTTGTCCAGCACCGGGATCGTCTGACCAAACCTTTGATCCGCAAGGGTGGTCAGCTGGTGGAGTGTTCCTGGGATGAGGCTTTAAGCTACACAGCCAAACGTTTTTTCGATATCAAGGCCATGTACGGCGCCGATTCCGTCGCTGGTTTTTCCTGCGCCCGGGCCACCAACGAAGAAAACTTTCTGATGCAGAAATTCATGCGGACAGCGATCGGAACCAACAATATCGATCACTGCGCCCGCCTCTGACACGCTCCCACGGTGGCCAGTCTGGCCATCACGTTTGGCAGCGGGGCGATGACCAATTCCATCGCCGATACCACCAAAACCGATCTCTTTATGATGATCGGCAGCAACCCCGACACCAGCCACCCCACCATCGGCCTGCGGATTCACCAGGCCCTGGACCGGGGGGCCAGAATGATCGTCATCGATCCGCGCAAGACTGCTTTCGCCGAGCGGGCCGACCTCTGGCTGCAGATCCAGCCGGGAACCGATGTGGCCTTGCTCAACTCGATGATGCAGGTCATTTTAAAAGAAGAGTTGTGGGACAGAAAGTACGTCGAGGAACGTACCGAGGATTATGACGAACTGGTCAAGGTGGTTGAAAAATATCCCCCGGAAGAGGTGGCCGGAATATGCGGCATCGACGCCGAGCTGATCCGCCGAGCCGCCCGGATGTACGCGGCCCCGGGTCGGCATGCCACCTTCCACGGCATGGGAATTACCCATTACGCCACCGGCACCGACCGGGTCAAGTCCATCGCCAACCTGGCCATGCTGTGCGGCAAGGTGGGGATGGAAGGGGGCGGCTGCAACCCCCTGCGGGGCCAGAACAACGTTCAGGGGGCCTGCGACATGGGAGCCCTGTTCAATACCCTGCCTGGTTATGGAGGTCTGAACAACGACGAGCTGTTTGATCAGTATGAAAAGATCTGGAAGGTGCGGCTGCCCCGGCGACCCGGCAAACCGGCCACCGAGGTCTGGGAGAATATTCTCAAGGGTGATATTCGCGCCCTTTATGTATTCGGGGAAGATCCGGCCCTGGCCGACACCAATATCGGTCATGTTCAGGAGGCCTTAAAAGAGGTGAATTTCCTGGTGGTTCAGGATATTTACCTTACCGATACGGCGAAAATGGCCGACGTGGTCCTGCCCGCTGCCTGTTTTGCCGAAAAGGACGGCACCTTCACCAACACCGAGCGCCGGGTTCAAAGAGTGCGCAAGGCGGTGGAACCGCCAGGGGAAGCCAAACCGGACTGGTGGGTCTTCTGTGAGCTGGCCTCCAGGATGGGTTACGAAATGCGCTACGACAGCGCCGAAGAGATCTTTGCCGAGATCCGCCAGCTTCTGCCACAGTACAAGGGGATCAACTACTCCCGGCTGGACCAGGTCGGCCTGCAGTGGCCGGTGCCCAGCGAGGATCATCCCGGTACTCCGGTACTCCATGTGGATAAGTTTACCCGTGGCCGGGGGCTGTTCGTGCCGGAAAATTACATTCCGCCCCAGGAGCCGGTGGACGGTGACTATCCCATGCTGTTTACCACCATCCGGGAATATGCCCGTTACAACTTCAGCAGCATGACCGGTAAAACTCCTGAAATCGACGATATCGCCCCCGAAGCCTGGGCCGAAGTTCATCCCGCCGATGCCGAGCGGATGGGGATCAAGGAGCGTGATCTCCTGTGCCTTACCTCCCGGCGGGGCAGCGTCGATATCAGGGCCAGAATCACCGATCGTACCCAGGAGGGAACCATTTCGGCCCCATACAATTTTGCCGAAACGCCGGTTAATTACCTGACCCTCGATGCCCTGGATCGCCTTTCCCGGACGCCGGAATACAAACTTTGCGCCATTCGGGTGGAAGTGCTGGACCATGACTGATCGACAGTCATTTTAAAAAACATGAGAAAACAATGTTCTGCCGGTTTTTTTCGACAGGACCTCGAATTTGGACTGAAAGTTAATGTTTGCCAGGCAAATATTCCTGGATCATACAAGCAGTAAGCATCGACAGTGCTCCGGATGCGGGCGCGCAATCCCGGCGGCTGAGTTTCTCTTGGCCGTCCGGACAGCCCGCAGGAAAAAGCAGTGCTGCCGAATGGTTATAAATCAATGGGAGTTTTAAGATGACCAAGGCAATGGAAAAAAAGGCGGGGGCCGTGCTGGTGGTCGGCGGCGGAGTGGCCGGGGTTCAGGCTGCTCTGGACCTTACCGAACTGGGCTACTACGTCTACCTGGTAGAAAAAGCGGCGGCCATCGGCGGGGCCATGGCCATGCTGGACAAGACCTTTCCCACCAACGACTGCTCGCTCTGAATACTCGCGCCTAAGCTGGTAGAGGCCGGTCGGTCTCCAAACATCGAGATTTTGAGCAACACTGATTTTCTGGGCCTGGATGGCAAACCCGGGAATTTTACCGCCAGACTGCGGATCCGTCCCCGGTATATCGATGCGGACAAGTGCACGGCCTGCGGCATGTGTACCCAGTACTGTCCCCGTCACCTGGTGGATGAATACAATGAAGGACTGGCCCTGACCCGTCCCATTCATATCGATTATCCCCAGGCGGTGCCGGCCAGCTACTTTATCGATCCCGAGGCCTGTCTGCACTTAAAGCACGGGACCTGCAAGATCTGCGTGCCGGTCTGCCAGACCAGAGCCATTGACTTTGACCAGCAGCCCGAGGAAGTTGAACTCAAGGTTGGCGCGGCGGTGATGGCTCCGGGTTTTGGCCGGATTCCCGACACAGCCCTGGAGCAGTACAACTATGGGGCCCACCCCGACGTGGTGACCAGCCTTGAATTTGAACGGATGCTTTGCGCCTCCGGTCCCTTTGAGGGTGAACTAAGGCGCTTTTCCGATCGCCGGCACCCCCGGAATCTCGCCTTTATCCAGTGCGTCGGTTCCCGGGATCTGGGCTGCGACAACGGCTATTGCTCGTCGGTCTGCTGCATGTATGCCATCAAGGAAGCCATGGTGGCCAAGGAACATGAGCCGGAGCTCGAGATAACCATCTATTACATGGATATGCGGACCCAAGGCAAGGGCTTCGATGCCGCCAGGGCCAGGGCCGAGGCCATGGGGATCAAGTTTGTCCGGGCTCGGGTGGCCGATGTCATGCCCTGGGAAGATCGCCTCAAGTTGACTTATGCCACCATGGACGGCGGCCATTACTTCGAGGCCTATGACATGGTAGTGCTGTCCGTGGGGCTCGATTCCCCCGCCGACGCCGCCGGTCTGGCCGACCGCGCCGGTTTTGAACTAAACCATTATGATTTCTGCCGTACCTCCACCTTCGCCCCCCTGCAGACCAGCAAGGAAGGGGTGTTGGTCGCCGGCGCCTTCCAGGGACCCAAGGATATTCCCGAAAGCGTTACCCAGTCCAGCGCCGCCGCCGGCCTGGTTTCGGCCTTGGCCAAAAAGGACCGGGGCAAGGGTTATGTGGTCAAGGACTATCCGGAAGAACAACAGCTGGCCGATGACGAGGAAATCCGGATCGGGGTTTTTGTCTGCCATTGCGGGGTCAATATCGCCGGGGTGGTGGATGTCCCCAATGTGGACCAGTATGTGGAGGGGATGGAAGGGGTGGTTTACCACGCCCAGAGTCTCTACAGCTGCTCCCAGGACGCCCAGGAAGTGCTCAAGCAGAAGATCAAGGAGCACAATTTAAACCGGGTGGTAATGGCCGCCTGCTCTCCCCGGACCCACGAACCGCTGTTTCAGGAGACCCTCAAGGATGCCGGCTTGAACCGCTGTCTTTTCGAGATGGTCAACATCCGTGACCAGTGTTCATGGGTCCATGCCAATGAGCCGAAGGCCGCCACCGACAAGTCCAAGGATCTTGTCCGCATGGGGATCGCCAAGGCCCGGCATATCAAGCCCTTGCCCGAACAGACCGTACCGGTGATCGACAAGGCCATGGTCATTGGCGGCGGGGTTGCCGGCATGACCGCGGCCCTGAGCCTGGCCGAGCAGGGTTTTGCCACTGCCCTGGTGGAAAAGGAAGGGCAACTTGGCGGCCATCTGAAGGATGCCCGCTATACCATGCACGGTGAACCGGTGGAAAAAACCCTCAAGGATCTGGTGGCCAGGGTTAAGAAAAACAAGAATATCGAAGTACTCACCGACACCGAGCTGGTGCAGCTCAACGGCTATGTGGGCAATTTTTCTTCCCAGCTCAAAAGCCGCAAGGGCAAGGGCGGGGAGACCACCGTCGACCACGGGATCGTGGTGGTGGCCACCGGCGGCAGGGAACATCGGCCGGAGAAGGTGCTGGGCAGCCCGGTTGATTATTCCGCCAAGGTCATCACCCAGAATGAACTGGAACAGCGCCTGTCCGGCAAGGCCAAAAACCGGGCGCCCAACTCGGTGGTCATGGTCCAGTGCGCCGGCAGCCGCGGCGATGACCTTGCTTACTGCAGCAAGAACTGCTGCAACAATGCCGTCAAAAACGCACTTAAGATCAAGGAGATAAACCCTGAATCCCAGGTGGTGGTGCTCTATCGGGACCTGCGTACCTACGGTTACGCCGAGGATGCTTATCGCCAGGCCCGGGAAAAAGGCGTACTCTTCGTGCCCTACAGCATGGAAACCAAGCCCGGGCTCACCACCGGCGGCAAAACCCCCAAGGTCTCCTTTTATGATCCCATCCTGCGCGATGATGTGGAGTTGAAACCGGATCTGCTGGTATTAAGCACCGGCATCGTGCCGGAGGATACCCAAGAGCTGAGCCGGCTGCTCAGGGTGCCGATCAATGAGGACAAGTTTTATCTCGAGGCCCATGTCAAGCTGCGGCCGGTGGAACTGCCGGTTGCCGGGGTGTATGTCTGTGGCCTGGCCCATTCGCCCCAGCCAGTGGAGGAAATCGTTGTTCAGGCCCAGGCGGCGGCGGCCAAGGCGGCCATTCCCCTGGTGAAGGGCTATGTATCCGTGGAACCCACGGTCTCCACGGTGGACCAGAGCTTGTGTATCGGTTGCGGACTCTGTGAGTCACTTTGCCCTTATCAGGCCATCCGCATGTTCAAGGATGACAATAACAAGCGTAAGGCGGAGACGGTCACCGCTTCCTGCAAAGGTTGCGGCATTTGCGCCGCCCATTGCCCGGTATTCGCCATCTCCATGGGGGGCTTCACCGACGAGCAGATTACCGCTCAAATCGAAGCGTTCGGTGCTTAAACGTTCGGCAGCACCGCATCTTGTGGCGATCGGGACGGCTCACGTACCGATGTACGCATCGCCGGCCCGATCGCCACAACCTGCGGTACTGCCGAACGTTTAAGCTGTTGCCAGTTTAGATATTTAAGGTTCCTGGTTTTTTTCGGGTACACGTTTATACGTAGCGTTTTTTTACGCAGAATATAACTTCTTAAGGGGTAAATTTATGGCTCAGGATGAATTCAACCCGCGGATCCTGGGGTTTCTCTGTAACTGGTGCTGTTACGCGGCGGCGGATGCCGCCGGGGTGTCACGCTACCAGTATCCGCCCAACCTGCGGACCATCAGGATCATGTGCACCGGCAGGCTGGATCCGGCCTTTGTCTTCCGTGGTTTTGCCGAAGGTGCCGATGGCATCTTCACCGGCGGCTGACAGCTCGGTGAATGTCATTACCAGGTAGGTAATTACGATGCCATGGGAGCGAGCTTCCTGATCAAGAAAGTACTGACTGAGGTGGGGATCAAGCCCGAGCGTTTCAATCTGCAGTGGGCATCAGCCGCCGAAGCCCCCCGCTTTGTCCGCTTGATCACCGACTATACCGCCGAGATCAAAAAACTCGGCCCCATCGGAGCAAGTGAAGGGCTGGACCAAAAAGAGCTGCAAAAACGCTTGGAAAAAGCCACCAGGCTGGCGGAGGACCGCAAACTGCGGGTAGCCTTCGGCAATGCCACCAAGGCCGTCCGCAAGGAAGGGGTGTTCACCCAGGAACATATCGACGGGGTATTTGCCGCCAAACTGGAAAAACCTCTCAAATCCGCCTTGGAGGGTTGATTGTTCGAAGAGCAGCGGCACCAGGCAAGCCAATCGTAACCGCTGCAGGGTTTGTCCCGTAAGCGCTGCCGGTGCCCGCATTGGTGATCATATTCGTCGGCGCCAAAAACGGCAGCACCGATTGGACACACTCTGTATCTCTTTGTTTCTGTGTTGCCGACCAACATGTTTGGCGGTTTTTTGCAAAATCGTCATATTTGATAATCGGTCACGATAACTTCAGCGGGCAGTAGCGCATCATCTTGTGTCACTACTGCCTGCTGTCGATTTCCATGCTGATGTCTTTGGCCGGCGCCGAATGGGTCAGGGCGCCGATGGAAATCCGGTCCACGCCACAGGCCGCAATTTCCCTGACATTGCCTAAATTGACCCCACCCGAGGCCTCCACCACGGCCCGGCCCCGCACCAGGTTCACCGCCCGGCCCATCAGGTCGGGGCTCATGTTGTCCAGCATGATTATATCAACCCCGGCGTCCAGGGCGAGTTCG
>PWOG01000256.1 GCA_003557565.1 Desulfobulbaceae bacterium | reverse complement strand
GCCGGCCCATCATTTCAGCGGTGGGATCCCCCAGGCGGCGGGCCATCCAGCCGTGGGCCACTTCGTGCACGGTGATGGCGAAAAGCAGGGGCAGGGCCCAGACGGCGATCTTCTGGATCAGGGTCAGTTCAGGCATCATCTTGTTTATATTCTCCTTTGACGGCCGCCCGCAGCCGGGGCAGGCGTTGCTGTAAAATTTCCCGGTTTTCCAGGGTCATGGTTAAGGTTACCCGGTCGTCCTCGAAGGAGCGGGTGGGGGTCAGGCGCCAGTCTTCCGGCAGCCGCAGGGAGCGGCACCAGGCGTTGAATTCGTCGGTGGCCGCGGCCAGCCGGGGATAACGGAGCTCCCCCAGGTGCTGCATCAGCGCCGCCGTTTTCTGGGGCACGTTCATCTCCGGGTGATCAAGGATCTTTTTGATCTCTTCGCTGCCCAGTATTTTTAATAGAGACACTCGCTGGCGCCGGGAAAGTTCCCGGCAGGTCTGGGTCACCTTCTTCTGGTTGCCGGCGCTGAGTTGCAGCCAGTCAATCAATTCATAAAGGGCGAGCCGTTCGGGCAAAGAGATGGCCAGCAGTTCCCTGGCCACGGACTCCTGCAGCCGGCCCTGGTGCAGGGCGACGGCGAACGGTTCTTCCAGGGCGGCCAGCTCGGCCTGGCGCCTGACCAGAAAGGGGGTGGGAGCAAGTCCCATGAGGGGAAGAAAATCAGCGGCCAACTCCTGTTCATCGAGGAAATCGAGCATTTTTTGACAGAACAGGGCCCGTTCCATGATGGTGGGCGATCGTTTACAGACAATCGCTTCAAGGGCCAGCGCCAGGGCCTCCCGGTCCCCGGTTTCCGGGGGCAGTATCAGACAGTGGAGGGAATGGCAACAAAGCTGGTGAACCGCTGTATAGGACCGGCGATGGCCGTTGACCAACTGATAGAGATCACCCCGGGGTCGCAGGATCGGGGGATGCAACAGGCCGGTCCGCCGGATGGAGGCCGCCAGCGCATCATCCTCCGTATCCGGGGGCAGGGGAGAGAGGCGGCAGGAGAGATCGCTGAAGTCAATCTGGGCGGCCAGAACGGTCGATCTTAAAAATTGTCGCGACAGCGTCATATTGCATTCTGCTGGCTGTTGATTGGTCATTAACGTCCAACGGGATTCAGGGCATGGGATATGCCTGGTAAATTGTCTTCCGGCGTTACCGGCCGGTGGCAGGTAACGTTTGCGGGTTTTTGCAAGTCTAACAGAATTCGGGCTTTTTGTCCTTGCGCAGTCACAAAAACTCTTGCTAAGGTTGCAGGGTGGTTCAGTCAATCAGATGCCAGACGATACCTTTTGGCGGCAAGAAAAGCAACCTGCCGGGCGGTTAAAAAAACGGCTACAACATGAACGATGCTGGCGGTCAAGCCGGTTTAAGGTACTTTTTATGAAAGTAAGCCTGATTGCGGTCATGACTCTGTGTGGGCGGATCACCCCGGGTATCATGGGGAGCCGGGAAGATCGTCGTTTTCTTGAGGAAACCAGGATGAACCACGATGCCAGCCTGCTGGGGGCCGGCACCCTGCGTGGAGGTGATGCCGAGATGCGGGGTCCCGATGGAGCTCTGCCCAAGGAACGGATCCGATCCCTGATCAGCGCCTCCGGCAAGCTGCCACTGGATGAACGAAAAATTTTTCAAATCGGCCCCCGGCCACTGATCTTCACCGCCGCTTCCAGGGCCGATGACCTGGCCCGGCAAGCCGGTAAACGGGCCGAAGTTATTGCCCTGCCCGAGCAGGACGGAGCTCTAAGCCTGCCCGTGGCCTGTGAAAAGCTGGCCGAACGCGGGGTGGAAAATCTGCTGCTGGAAGGCGGGGCCCATCTATACTATGTGGCCCTGCAACAGGGGGTGGTGGACGAGCTCCTGGTCACCGTCGCTCCCAAAGTATCCGGCGACCGCCATGCCCTTTCCCTGCTGGAAGGGGATCAGCCCCTGGGTGATCCTTTCCTGGATCTGCAGTTGCTGTCCTGTCGCCCCTCCATCAACGGCGAACTGTTCTGCCGCTACAAGGTGAAAAAGAAGTTAACTCAAAGTGTTGACGACCAGGTTTAAAGGCTGACCATCCAGGTGACAACCAAGCGCTGGAGATAATCGATGCAAAAACAAGAGCTTGCCATACTGTTTTCAGGCGGCACCGACTCCCTGGCCGTTTATGCCCTGTCCGCCATCGGCCAGCATCCGGAATTGCCCCGACCGGTGAAGATCCATCTGCTGCACATGCTCAACGGCATGAGTCGTTTCCATGATTTTCCCCGCCAGCGTTTCGATATCGCCCAGGAGATTCTGGCCACCAAAAGCACCCAACCGGAAAAACTGCCCGAAGCCGAAATGGTGGAGCTGGACATGGGCCGCCTTTTTCAGGGGCTGTGGCTGGATCGCTTTGAGGAGCTGATGCCGCGTTACAACGGGAAAAACCTGGTCTGCATTGGCTGTAAGGTGGCCATGCACACCAAGGCGATTATCTACTGCGTCGAGAACCTGGTGCCGGTGCTGGCCACCGGCTACGCCCGGCGGCAGAGCTATTATCCGGAGCAGACCCCGGTTTTCATGGAAAAAATCGCCGGGCTGTCGGAACATTTTGGGATCCGTACCATCTTCCCGGTCTATGAGGACTTCGATGACGAACAGATCCCCCGCCATGTCCTGGAGGATTTCGGTCTCCCTTCCACCGGCGGCGGCGAGCGCAAATGCCTCTTCTGCCAGACCCTGACCACCGCCACGGAGCAGGAGATCGGTGACTATCTTGATGACATGATTCCCAAGGCCGGGGAGTATATCGAACACAAGCTCCATGGCCGGGTACGGGAAGCGGCGGCGGTGTTCCCGCCGGGCCGGTGAGCCGGGAAACAGAAGGTAACCAATCACGGGGTGCCTCGTGATTGGTTATAAAAGAAAAGATAAGTGATCACGGGGCCAAAATGGTAAGCGGTCACAGGGTGCCGCAGGTTGTGGTGAGCGGGCCGGCGAAGCGTACATCAGTACGTGAGCCGGCCCGATCGCCGCAAGATGCGGTGCCCTGTGATCGCTTACAAGAAAAGAGTGGCAAGATGGCGGCGGTGCTTTGCTGCAAGACCTGGACTGGGTGAAGATGAGTGATGGATCGCGGATTCAACTGGAAGAATCCTGGAAGCAACTGCTGCTGGCGGAATTTTGCCAGCCCTATATGCAGCAGTTAAAGGAATTTCTCGAGGAACAGTTTGCCGCCGGCAAGACCATCTATCCCCGGGGCAAAGAGATGTTTGCCGCCCTGAACCATACCCCCTTTCCCCGGGTCAAAGTGGTGATCCTGGGCCAGGATCCCTACCATGGCCCCAACCAGGCCCACGGACTCTGTTTTTCCGTGCGACCGGGCAACCGGGTGCCACCCTCGCTGCAAAATATTTACAAGGAACTCCGCGATGATGTGGGCTTCACCCCGCCGTCCCACGGCTACCTGCGCAGCTGGGCCGAGCAGGGGGTTTTGCTGCTCAACGCCACCCTCAGCGTGGAAAAGGGCCGGGCCGGCTCCCACCAGGGCAAGGGTTGGGAACGTTTCACCGATCGGGTTGTCGCCCTGCTCAACGAACAGGGCCAGCACCTGGTCTTTCTGCTCTGGGGCAGTTATGCCCAAAAAAAGGGGGCCATCATCGACCGCCACCGTCATCTGGTCCTGCAGGCCCCGCACCCCTCACCCATGTCGGCTAACCGGGGCTTTTTCGGCTGCCGCCACTTCTCCAGGACCAACGAATACCTGAGCGCCCACGGCAAAGATCCCATTGACTGGCAACTGCCCGCCGATCCCGACCGGTGATGGCCGGGGGCGTTTCTTGCACCCCGGCGTTTGGCTCAGTTTTCGCTCGGGCTGACTCCGGCTTCGTCGAAGGTGGCCATTTCGTTCATGATTTTCAGGCCGGCCTCCATCAGGCCCATGGCCAGGGCGGCGCCGGTGCCCTCTCCCAGGCGCAGGTCCAGGTGCAACAGGGGTTCCAACTCCATTTCCGCAAAGAATATTTTATGCCCCTGTTCGGCGGACATGTGACTGAAAAAACAGTAATCCCGGGCCAGGGGCTGGAGCCGCATGGCCGCCAGGGCCCCGGCGCTGGAGATGAAGCCGTCCACCACCACCGGCACCCGGCTTTTCGCCGCCTCCAGGATCACCCCGCAGATGGCGGCGATTTCCAGGCCGCCCACCGCCGCCAGGGCGGTCAGCGGGCGGGCCAGACGGGCTTGGTTGACCGCCAGGGCCTGTTCGATAACCCGGACCTTGTGTTGCCGGGCCCGTTCGTCAAGGCCGGTGCCAAGACCGGTGACCTGGCCGACGGGAACCGGCAGCAGGGCGGCGAACAATGCGGCGGAGGGAGTGGTGTTGCCGATGCCCATCTCGCCGGTGCCCAGGATGCCGGCCCCGTCGGCGATGGCATCCCGGGCCGAATCGATGCCGACCCTGATGGCGGCCAGGGCCTCATCCTCGCTCATGGCCGGTCCCTTGGCGATATTGGCGGTTCCCGGACGGACCTTGCGCTTGATCAGGCCGGGAGCCTCCACGTCGCCGGCGGCGCCCACGTCGATCACCCGCACTTCCGCTCCCGCGTGGCGGGCCAGGACATTGACCCCGGCGCCGCCGCCGAGAAAATTGTGGATCATCTGGCAGGTGACCTCGGGGGGGAAGATGCTGACTCCTTCTTCGGTTACTCCGTGGTCGGCGGCAAAGGTAAGAATGACTTTTCGTGATAAGTGGCAGTCCAGCCGGCCGGTGATGGCGCAGGTCCGGGCTGCCAGCATTTCCAGCTTACCCAGGCTGCCCCGGGGTTTGGTCAAATTGTCCAGCCGGGCCTGGGCCTGTTGCCGGATGGCGGCGTCTTCCGGTTCGATGGCCCGGCACAGGGCCTTGAGATCGTCGCTGGAAAAATTGCCGGTGGTTGTTGTCGTCTCCTGTTGCTGGTCAACTGTTGGCGCCATCGTTTTGGTTCCTCGGGGTAATTTTACCGCCGCGGCCCAGGCCCTGAACAAAAAAAGCCTCCAGCCGCTGCGGCGGACGGGGCTTTCGCCCAATCCGCTGGGGGCTGGAGACTTTGCCATCATCTCCAGAACAAAACCCCGGTCCTGGCGGGATTTTTTTCTTATGTGACCAGGGGGCAGGCCTTCTGGCTTACGGATCGACGCTCCTCCGGGCCTTCCCGTGCCGATGCACAGTGGCTTGGTTTCGGAATCGCTCCCCGTTTACAGCGGCGGGACCGCTCGGGATTTGCACCCGATTTCCTATTCTCCCCCGGCCGGTAGACGGGGGCACCCCATGGCGTTACGCGGCAAACTTTAGCCGCCTGTATCAATATTGCAACTGTTTTGTGACCAATTATATCAACATTTGTTGGTGTTGATGAACGCTTACCGGCCCGGTTCTTGCGCTCGCCCCGTGATCGGTTACGTGGCCTCTACCCCGCTTTGGGCGGCCAGCTGGCCGCAGGCGGCGGAAATATCCGCCCCCCGGCTGTGGCGCAGCAGGGTGGTGTGCCCGGCCCGGCGCAGGATCTGCCGGAAATTTTCCACCGTTTCATCATCGGGGCGTTGGTAGGGAAAATCCGGATTTTCGTTGTAGGGCAGGATATTGATCTTGCAGCGGATACCGTGCAGTTTTTTGACCAGCAGCCGGGCCTGGGCGGGTGAGTCGTTAAGGCCTTTGATCATCACATACTCGATCATGATCCGCCGGCGCGGCGGCAGGGGGTATTCCCGGCAGGCCCGCAGCAGTTCATCCACGGGATAAGTTTTGTTGACGGGCATGAGCTGGTCGCGGATTTCATCCTCGACGGCGTGCAGGGAAACCGCCAGGTTGACCGGCACCTGCTGGCCCAGCTGCTTCATTTTGGGGACAATGCCACAGGTGGAAACGGTGATCCGGCGGCCGGAGAAATCGTGGCCCCGCTGTTCCATCAGGATATTGATGGCCTTAAGCAGATTGTCGAAGTTGAGCAGAGGCTCGCCCATGCCCATGAACACCAGGTTGTTGATCCACCGGGGGGCGCCTTGCGTTTGCCATCCGTCCATTTGCTGTTGCTGGCTTGCCGCCATCCGCAGCCGGATGGCGGCGTCCACCTGGCCGATGATCTCCGCCGCCGTCAGGTTGCGGATAAAGCCCATGGTGCCGGTGAGGCAGAAATTGCAGCCCATGGCGCAGCCCACCTGCGAGGAAACACACAGTGTATGACGGTCATCTTCAGGAATCAGCACGCTTTCTATGACGTGGCCGTCTTCCAGGTTAAAGGCGAACTTGACCGTGCCGTCGGTGGAGTGTTCCACCCGGGCCGGTTCCAACCGGCTGAGCCGGGCCTTTTCCGCCAGCAGAGCCCGGACATGTTTGGCGATGTCGGTCATCTGGTCAAAGCCGGTGAAGTCCGGACGATGGATCCAGGCAAAGATCTGCCGGGCCCGGAAGGGTTTAAGTCCCAGACCTTCCACCCAGGCGGTAAGTTCGGGCAGGGTCAGGTTCTTTAAATCAACTTTTTCCATTTGCTTCCTTACAAGGCCCGCAGTCGGTCCGGGCGCAGGCGGGTTTCCCCGGCCAGGGCCCGCTGGATATCGGCCAATACCTTGTCCCGGTCTTTGGGGAGCCGGGCGTTGATTTCCAGATAATTGGACGGGTGGTTGCTTTGCACCTGGCAACGCAAATCACCCATGTTTGCTATCATCAGACGCAGTTCCTCGAGCAGGCCGGCCTGGTCGGGGAGGATGAAGCGGCCACGGCGGGCATCTTCCTCCAGAGGGGTACCGGGCAGCAGCATCAGGGTGAGGATGCCCACCTGGTTGGGCCCCATGGCCGCCAGTACCCGGCCGGTGGCCTCGGCGTGGGCTGGTGAATGCTCAGCGCCGGCAATTCCCAGCAGGGCGGTAGCCGACAAAAACAGGCCGGCCCGGCGCACGGCCCGGCCGGCGGCGATGAGGCCGGCGGCATCGCTGCCCTTGCAAATGGCCTCCAGGGTGGGGTCATGGCCGCTTTCCAGGCCCATATAAACCCGGTCCAGGCCAAGGGCAGCCAGCTCATCCAGGTCCTGGGGGCTTTTGCTGCGGATCGCCCTGGCGTTGGCGTACAGACTGACCCTTTTCACCCAGGGCAGTTTTTCCTTGATATCCAGCAGCAGCCGGCGCAGGCGGTGCTGGGGAAGGATCAGCACGTCGCCGTCGGCCAGGAAGATCCGGGTCTGGCGGCGGCAGTAACGGGCGGCGAAGTCCAGGTCGGCCGCGATGATCGCCTCGTCTTTGCGGCGGAATTGCTCCTCTTTGTAGGTTCCGCAAAAGGTACAGCGATTGTGGGAGCAGCCCACCGTCACCTGAAGGATAATACTGCCGGCCTCGCTGGGCTGCCGGATGAGATGGGCACCTTGATAATCCATGATTACCGGATACTGGTTTTTACGAGTTTAGCCGTTTTTCCGGGCGAACTCTTCCATTAATTCCACCAGTTTTTCCACTCCTTCGCGGGGGAAGGCGTTGTAGATGGAGGCCCGGCAACCGCCCACCGAACGATGACCCTTGAGGCCGTCCAGCCCCCGGGCGGTGGCTTCCTCGATAAACTTGGCCTCCAGTTCCGGGGTGGGCAGGTTGAAGGGGACGTTCATCATGGAGCGGCACTCAGTACGGGCATGGCCCCGGTAAAAGTCCAGACGGTCGATGGCGTCGTAAAGCAGGGCGGCCTTTTCCCGGTTGATCCGCTCCATGGCCGCCAGGCCGCCCAGCTTCTTGATCCACTTGAGGACCAGGCCCACGGTGTAAATGGCGAAGCAGGGCGGGGTATTGAACATCGAGCCATTGTCGGCGTGGGTGCGGTACTTGAACATGGTGGGCAGGTTTTCCGGGGCCCGGTCCAGCAGATCCTCGCGGATGATCACCGTGGTCACCCCGGCCGGACCCATGTTTTTCTGGGCCCCGGCGAAAACCACACCAAAGGGGCGGATGTCGAAAGGCCGGGAGAGGATATCCGAGGACATATCGCAGACCAGGGGTACCTGGGCGGCGGGAAAGCTGTGGAATTGGGTGCCGTAAATGGTATTGTTGGACACGAAATAAAGATACTCGGCGGCGGGATCGACCTGGTAGTCACCCTCGGCCGGGAGATGATTGTAAACATCGGCCTCGCTGGAGTAGGCAACATCGATGTCACCAAAGAGCTTGGCTTCCTTGATCGCCTTTTTGGCCCATACCCCGGTGTTGAGATAGCAGGCCTTCTTGCCCGGACCCAGCAGGTTCATGGGGACCATGGCGAACTGGGTGGAAGCGCCGCCCTGGAGAAACAGCACTTTGTAATTGTTCGGGATGTCCATCAGTTCCCGGAGCAGTTGTTCGGCCTCTGCGGTGATCGCCATGAAATCTTTGGAACGATGGCTCATCTCGATGATGCCCATGCCCCGATCCTGGTAATTGACGATATCACGGGCGGCCTGGGCCAGGACCTCCGGCGGCATGGTGCCGGGCCCCGGGCTGAAGTTGAAAATACGATCGGGCATGCTTTTCTCCTTAACAGTTTGCTGGTTGGTAGAACATAAAATATCGTAAAGGATAAAGCCGGTGATTATATTCACCGGCATGGTTTGTAATCGTTCAGCAGCACCGCACCTTCGGGCGATCAGCCAGGCTTGAGTACCCGTGTACGCTGCGCCTGGCTGCTTACCCGAATCTGCGGCACTGCTGAACGATTACGGCTCGTTAGACCGGTAAGTTAGTACCCCTGGTGAACGGTTACCATGGTTTACACTTGTATTCCGTGCAGTGCCGACCGCAAGCCGGCGTCGAGGCGGTGGCGGTGGCGGTTACAAAAAAATGGGAAACAGTGAAAGAATTGGGAATTTACAGAAAAAATCCGCAGCCAACAACCGTTTTCTGTCTGGTCGGTCCCACGGCGGTGGGCAAAACTGCCCTGGCCCTGGAACTGGCCCGTCTTTACAACGCCGAGATTATCAGCGTTGACTCCATGCAGGTTTACCGTTATCTCGATATCGGCACCGCCAAGCCTTCCCGGGAAGAACTTCGCCAGGTGCCCCATCATCTTATCGACATCGTCGACCCCGATGAAGAGTATTCCCTGGCCCGTTTCCTGGACGATGCCGCCACCGCCCTGGCGGATATCCAGGGCCGGGGGAAGGCGGCGCTGTTCACCGGCGGCACCGGCCTGTACCTGCGGGGACTGCGGCAGGGTATTTTTACAATGGGTGACCGGGATGAGCAGTTGCGAGCCGCCTTGCACCGGCGCCTGGAAACCGAAGGCCGGGAGGCCTTGTATGACGAGCTTAAACGGCTGGATCCCGAATCGGCCCGGCGGATTCATCCCCACGATAACCAGCGCCTGCTGCGGGCTTTGGAAATTTTTTACCACACCGGCACAACCTGGTCGGAACACCTGCAACGCGGCCAACAGGAGGCGCTGCTGCCCGCCGGGGTGCCGGTGATCGGGCTTGCCTGCCGGCGGGATATCTTGTATGAACGGATTGACCGCCGGGTGGAAAGCATGCTGGACCAAGGCCTGATCGAGGAGGTACGGTCATTGCTGGCGCGGGGATACGGTCCGGAGCTGGCGCCCATGCAGGCCATCGGTTATCGTCACATTATACAATACCTAGAGGGAATCAGCTCCCTGGACCAGGCCCGGGAGCTGATGGCCCGCGACACCCGGCGCTATGCCAAGCGGCAGCTCACCTGGTTTCGGCGCACTCCGGGCCTTCAATGGTGCGCCCCAGAAGATTTAACGTCAATTAAAGGGTTTATTGAGCAAACTTTATGAATATTCCCAACCTGATCTCGGTTCTGCGTATCCTGCTGGTCCCCCTGTTGGCCATCTTTCTGCTGGAAGAGCAATATAATTATGCCCTGCTGGTCTTTATCGTTGCCGGGATCAGCGACGGCCTGGACGGCTTTCTCGCCCGGCTGCTCAACCAGAAAACCCGGTTGGGGGCCATTCTCGATCCCATTGCCGACAAGGCGCTGCTGGTCACCACCTTTGTCCTCCTGGCGGTGCTCGGGGTGATTCCCCAATGGCTCACGGTCCTGGTGGTCAGCCGCGACCTGATCATCATCACCGGCTTTGCCATCCTGGTTTTGAGCGATAGTCAAATCAAGATCGAACCTACTTATACCAGCAAACTGACCACCGTTTTTCAGATACTGACCGTGGTTTACTTTCTGGGGCTCGAGTACCTGCTGTTCATGCTGTTTCTGCGTGATTACCTGATAGCCGCGACGGCCTTGCTGACCCTGCTTTCCTGCGCCCATTACCTGGTTATCGGCTTTCGTGCCCTGGGGACGGACAGGAAAGACGAAGGAGAGAAAAAAACATTAAAACAGCTCGATAAAAGTCAAACATGATGTATATGCCGCCAACCGGCCGGGAAAAAGGGGAGGGGGAGCAGCCGGATCCCGCCCATTGCCGCCGTCTGGCCACCAGCCTGGGGCTGCCGGAAGCCCTGGTGGCCGTTCTGCTGCGCCGGGGTCACACCGATGAGCCTGGAATCCAGAGCTTTTTGCATCCCAGTTTGGCCGATCTGCCGGATCCCGATCTGATGCTGGGGATGGCCCGGGCGGTGGAACTGGTGGTGGGGGCCCTCGGCAGCCGACAGCCCATTGTGGTTTACGCCGATTATGACGTCGATGGCCTGAGCGCCGGGGCAGTGATTTATCATTTCCTGAAAAATCTGGGCTGTAAGCAGGTTCATTATCTGCTGCCCCATCGCCTGGAAGACGGCTACGGGGTCCATGAACACCTGTTGGCCCAGTTCCGGGAGAACCTCGGGCCCGCCGCCCGGCCGTTGCTGATCACCGTGGACTGCGGGATCACCGACCACCGTGCCCTGGCCGCCGCCCAGGAACTGGGATACACGGTGATCATCACCGATCATCACCGGCCTTCGTCCACCCTGCCTCCCGCCGCCGCCATTCTCAACCCCCACCAGCGGGGCTGCCCCTTTCCGTGCAAGAACCTGGCCGGGGTCGGGGTGGCCTTTTATCTGCTGATGGGTTTGAGGCGCCAGCTGACCGGGGAGGGATTCTTCGGCAAAGATGAACCACCCAATCTCAAGGAATATCTGGACCTGGTGGCCCTGGGAACGGTGGCCGACATGGTTTCCCTGCAAGGAATCAACCGGATTCTGGTGCGGGCCGGGCTGGAGGTTATGCAGGCCGGCTTTCGGCCGGGGCTGGCGGCCCTGGCCGAAAGCGCCGACATCCACGGCGGCGGGGCCAAAGGTACCGGTGGCGGGAAAAGGGCGCTTTACCCGGAAGATATCTCCTTTGTCCTGGCCCCGAGGCTTAATGCGGCGGGCCGGGTGGCCACCCCGGAAACCGCCTTTCGACTGTTGGTTACCGGGGATTGCGCCGAAGCCGGAGTCCTGGCCGGGGAACTGGAGGACCTGAACCGTTGGCGCCGGGAGTTGAGCGACCAGGTTTACCGGCAGGCCCGGGAACAGGCCCTGGCCACGGCCGGGGAAAACCGCAGCGTTTTGGTTCTGGCCGACGATGACTGGCATCACGGGGTGCTGGGTATCGCCGCCACCCGCCTGCAGGAGGACTTCAACCTGCCGGTGATCCTGCTGGGCCGGGAAAACGAGGAATCGCTCAAGGGTTCCGGCCGCAGTATTGAAGGGCTGGATCTGCTGACGGCGGTGGATGCCTGCCGCGATCTGCTGCAGGACTGCGGCGGCCATGCGGCGGCGCTGGGGCTCAGCCTGCACCGGGACAACCTGGAGGCCTTCCGGCGGCGCCTTGATCAGGAAATCGGGCGGCAACTGGCCGTTATGCCGGAAAAACCCGCCATCACCGTGGACTGGTATTTCGCCGACGGTCGAATCGATGCGGGGTTGACCAGTTCTTACCATCTGCTGGAACCTTTCGGCCCGGGCAACCCGGAGCCGCTTTTCCGGGTCCAGGGGCCGCTGGCCCAGGCCGGAGTGGTGGGCAGCAACCATCTGCGTTTCCGCTGGCAACAACGGGATCTCAATCTTCCAGGGATCGCCTTTGGTTATGGCGACGCCGGAGTTCATCACAACCATGAAGCGGTGGAGCTGATCTTTAAGCTGCGCCGCAACATCTACCGGGGCCGGGTGTCCTGGCAGCTTCAAGCAAAATCCATCATTCCGACAACCTGAGTAGCTGATCGCCAAAAGGCGGGTTGGGAGGCTCCATATTTTTTGAGCCTTTAACCAACCGCCTGATTTTTCGTTTATAAACAAACTATACATAATATACATTATGCGACATTGAAAAATAATGTGGTACAACCGGGAAAGCGACGGCCTTGATTTGCCACCCCTTGAGTGGTACCAATTGAAGAACTTGGCAGGCTGGAAAAGTGTTTTTTTAAGATTGCGGAAAAACCCTGACGGCGATGCCTTTATCGGTACGTGAGCCGGCGTGATCGCCGTTTTGGGGTACGTGACGGCGTGATCGCGGCTACAGGCGGCACCCCGTGCGTTTGCCCGGCTGGAACTGGCGGTTTAGCAAGCATTTTACTGAAATTTCTGGTACAAATGGGGCCTTTGCGGGCAACCTGCAAAATTTGCCAAAAACCGTGCTGTATGCAGAACAACATCGTTAATTCAAAAAGTTAATCAGTAAAGTGGAGATCCATAATGAACCGTGAGATTTACCAGGAGCCCCTGGTAAGCCGTTACACCAGCCCGGAAATGCAGGCCCTGTTTTCCGAGCGCAGCAAGTTTACCACCTGGCGGCGCTGCTGGATCGCCCTGGCCGAGGCCCAGCATGAACTGGGACTCGATGACCTGGTGACCGCTCCCATGCTCGAGGAATTAAGAAAAAACGCCACGGATATTGATTTCGAGCTGGCGGCGGAAAAAGAAAAGGAACTCCGCCATGATGTCATGGCCCATGTGTATGCTTACGGGCAACAGTGTCCCACCGCCGAGCCCATCATCCATCTGGGGGCCACCTCCCAGTTTGTCGGCTGCAACACTGATCTGCTGCTGCAGAAACAGGCCCTGGAGCTGGTAAAAAAAGCCCTGCTCCAGGTTATTGCCAACCTTGCCGCTTTCTGCCGTAAGCACAAAAAGCTGGCCACCCTGGGCTACACCCACTACCAGCCGGCCCAGCCGACCACGGTGGGCAAGCGGCACACCCTGTATCTCCAGGATCTGCTCATGGATCTCGAGGCCGTCGAATGGCTGGAGGGCCAGATCAAGGCCCGGGGCGCCAAGGGTACGGTGGGCACCCAGGCCACCTTCCTGGAGCTGTTTGAGGGAGATCATCAAAAAGTTCGACAACTGGATCAACTGGTGGCAAAAAAACTTGGTTTTTCCGATGTTTTTCCGGTTACCGGGCAGACCTACAGCCGCAAGCTGGATGTCAAGATCGCCGAGGTCCTGGCCGGAATCGCCGCCTCGGCCCACAAATTCGCTGTTGATCTGCGGCTGCTCTCAAACCTCAAGGTTCAGGAGGAACCTTTTGCCAAGAATCAGGTGGGCAGTTCGGCCATGGCCTATAAGCGCAATCCCATGCGCTCGGAAAGAATGACCGGCCTGGCCCGCAAGCTCATGGGTCTGGTGCCGGATTTCTACGCCACCTACGCCAACCAGTGGTTTGAGCGCACCCTGGACGATTCGGCCATTCGCCGCATGGACATACCCCAGGCCTTTCTCCTGGCCGACGCCATACTAAGGTTGTACGTGAATATTACATCGGATATGGTTGTTTATCCGAAGCAAATTGAAAGGCACCTGCGCCAGGAGCTACCCTTTATGGCCACCGAGAAGATCCTGATGGCGGCGGTTCGCAAGGGGGGCAGCCGTCAGGAGATGCACGAGGTGGTGAAAAAACATTCGGTGGCGGCGGGAAAACAGGTCAAAGAGGAAGGCGGCGACAACGATCTGCTGGCCCGTCTGGCCGCCGACCCGGCCATGCCCTTTGCCCTGGAGGAACTGGAGGCTATGCTGGCCAATCCCGCTGAATTCACCGGCCGGGCCGAGGCCCAGACCGATGAGTTCCTGGTCGAAGAAGTGGAACCCCGCCTGGCCCGTTACCGCAACCTGCTGGGCGACATGGACAGCAGCCTTAAAGTATAAGGCGTAAGCGTTTTCTGGATTACACTGATTGATTATGCAAAAGCAAAACCTTGTTTTTATTATTAAAACCTTGACTATATCTGCCGACAAAATCGGCTTTTTTCGGTCTTTGCTGGAGGCTTGCGATAATCTGGCGATACTGACTACTGTTGATGAAAAACAGGGTCTGGTGGCCTTGCGCTATCCGGAGGGCAACACGGTGGAAGTGGAAGAAATGCTGGGTGCCCTGCCCGACCATCTGACCCTTGTTCCCGTTGATGTTCAACGATATCATTGATTTGTGCTGTATTTTGGCAACCAAACGCACAAAAACAGATAGTTAAGAAACAAGTTTAATCCTTTGGGTGAAATTGGTTAAACTGCAAACTTAAAGTGATTTGTTAACAAATATAAATGACTGAAACCAGAAATTTTTATATCGAAACCTTTGGCTGCCAGATGAACGAGCGTGACTCGGAAATCATGGCCCAACTCCTGGGTCAGTCCGCCTACGTGGAAACATCCCGGCCCGAGGACGCCGACTGCATCGTGATCAACACCTGCAGCATCCGGGGCAAGGCCGCCCAGAAGGCCTACAGCCTGCTGGGCGGTTACCGGAAGCTCAAGGAGCGCCGGCCCTCCCTGGTTATCGCCATGGCCGGTTGCGTGGCCCAGCAGGACGGTGAAAGTCTGCTGAAAAAAATGCCCTACCTGGATCTGGTGATCGGCCCCCAGAATATCTATCGTTTACCTGAACTGGTGGACGCTGCCCGCCGGCGGTCGGTCCGCACCGCCGCCACCGGACTGGCCGACGATTTTGTTATCCCCCCTTTCCTTCCCGAGATTAACAAAGGCAGTGCCCACAAACGTTTTGTGACCATCATGCAGGGGTGCAATAATTTCTGTACCTATTGCGTGGTGCCCCATACCAGGGGCCGTGAGGTCAGCCGCCGGCCGGAGGATATCATCGCCGAGGTGCGCCATCTGGCTGACCACGGAGTTCGGGAAGTCACCCTGCTGGGCCAGAACGTCAACTCCTACGGTCGGGATCGGCAAGCCGCCGGAACCGGGGGGATAAACGCCGGGGAAAACGACCGGGTCATGGATTTTCCTGCTCTGTTGCGGGAAATTGCGGCGCTGGAGGGAATCCGGCGGTTGCGTTTCACCACTTCGCACCCCAAGGACCTGTCGCCGGAGTTGATCCGTTGTTTTGCCGAAATCGATAAGCTCTGTCCTCATTTTCACCTGCCGGTGCAGTCCGGTTCCGACCGGATTCTGGCCCGGATGAACCGCAAGTACACCCGGGCCGATTATCTGGCCAGGGTGGCCGAACTGCGTCGGGCGCGGCCGGATATCGCCATTTCCACCGACATCATCGTCGGTTTTCCCGGGGAGACCGAAGAGGATTTCGCGGCGACCATGGAACTTGTTAACTATGTGCGATATAGCTCTGCTTTTTCGTTTAAATTCTCCGGTCGACCAAATGCCGCTGCGGCCGATTTTCCCGATCAGGTGCCAGAAGAGGTCAAAAGTGAGCGCCTGGCAAGGCTCCAGGCGCAGCTCGAGGAGATCAGTGGGGAGATCAGCGCGGCCATGGTCGGCCACGCGGTGGAAGTGATGGTGGAGGGGCGCAGTAAAAACGACGCTGAGCAGTGGAGCGGCCGTACCCCTTGCAACCGGATCGTCAACTTTGTTTGCGATCGGCAACTAATCCCCGGCCAAGTGCTCCAAGTTCATCTGGAAGAAGCGTGCCGCCACAGCCTGCGCGGCAGGGCTGGCGCAGCATAATTTTTTGGTTTATCGTCGGTTTTTACCGTGTTGCTTAGCGATTACGGCCCGTTATATCTGCAGTTATTGGCCCTGGTGAACGCTTTTTTTACCTTATCAGGAGAGGAACTTTAAATGATCGATCTGCATACCCACTGCCTGTTCAGCGACGGGGCCCTGGTGCCGGCGGAGCATCTGCGCCGGGTGGCGGTGCTGGGGTACCGGGCCGTGGCCATCACCGACCATGCCGATTCTTCCAATATGGACTTCATAATTCCCCGGCTGGTGCAGGCGGCTTCCCGCTTGAATCCCCACTCCCCTACCCGGCTGATCCCCGGCATCGAGCTGACCCATGTGCCGCCGGCCCTTTTTACCCAGTTGACCGCCCAGGCCCGGAAGCTGGGAGCACAGATCGTGGTTGGCCATGGTGAAACCGTGGTCGAGCCGGTGGCTCCCGGGACTAATCGGGCCGCCATCGAAGCGGGGGTGGATATCCTGGCCCACCCCGGCCAGATCAGCCTTGAGGATGCCGAACTGGCAGTGGAAAAAGGGGTGTTTCTGGAACTGTCCGGACGCCAGGGCCACTGTCTGACCAATGGTCATGTGGCAGCCCTGGCCCGGCGGGTGGGGGCCCGTTTGGTGGTAAATGCCGACGCCCACGGCCCGGGGGATTTTCTCACCGCCGCCAAGGCGGAGATCGTCGGGCGGGGCGCCGGCCTCAGCGCGGAAGAATATGCCCAGGTTCAGCGCCACATGGAAGAATTGGTGCAAAAGACTGCGAACATGGATAAAACCGGCTGAATGCCGTTTTTATCCTCAAGATTTACCGGAAAATTATATCACTCTACCCGGAAATCCACCGATTTTTTGATATTGCCCGGCTCGTCATGCAGTTCCACCCGCCAGTCACCGCTGCGCTCCCCGACAGTAATGGAAGAATAGGTGCGCCAGCGGGGGCCTTGGCCCAGCGACAGAGGTACGACGGCAATCTCTTGGTTGTCGTGGAACCAGACAATGTTGACCGTGGTATCTTCCTGGATGTCACGGGCCTCGATGAAAGCGTAAATCCGTTCACGGTCGACGGCGAAAGTATCGCTTACTCCGGTGGGTTCCCGGTCGATCACTGCTTCTGCCACCACCATCCGCTCTACCCGGAAGTGTTCGGCAGCCAGGGCCGGGGTGGAAAAGGCCAGCAGCGCGGCCAGGGCCGTGATCAGAGCAATCATTTTCATGTTCATTCGTTTTCCTCCTTAAACAGTTTTTAGCCCTGCCGGCCATAAATGGTCGGCAACCATCTGAAACTAAACAGATAGTAAAGCAAAAACCGGCGTTAATCAATGCTAATTCGAGGGCGGATGTCTGACAGGGTTTTGGGGCCTATGCCATGGACTTCGAGCAGTTCCTCGCTGTCCTGGAATGGGCCGCGGGTGGTTCGATGTTCGACAATGCGTTCGGATAAAACCGGGCCGATCCCCGGCAGGAAGGTCAGAGTCCGGGCCTCGGCCCGATTGATGGCAATGGGGCTGAAGGTGAAGATGGCCAGATAAGCCGGCCCCTCCCTCCCCCAGTTTTCTTCCAAGGCGGTCGCCGCCGGGGCGGGAAATCGATAAATGCCGGCTGGACGATCAGGTTCGTCTTGCCACTGGTAGTTATGAACAACCGCGTTTGCCGGCCTTGTCATTTCACCGGCGGCCAGGCCCAGCAACCACAGCCACAGCCCCGCCCCCAGCAACAGCAGCAGGGGGGTAAGCTCCGGGCCGTATGTCCGTTTATCCCCGGCTCTGGCGGTCACGCTCGCTCATCTTTCATCAGTTTGTAGGTAATGCTGTCCACCAGGGCCTGCCAGCTGGCCTCGATGATGTCGTGGGAAACTCCCACCGTGCCCCAGGTGGAATGCTCGTCGCTGGACTCGATGAGCACCCGGACCCGGGCCCCGGTGCCGTGCTCGCTGGCCAGTACCCGGACCTTGTAGTCCAAAAGCTCCATATGCTCAAGTTGGGGATAGAAACTGTTCAGGGCCTTGCGCAGGGCATTGTCCAGGGCATTTACCGGTCCCTTGCCCAGAGCCGCACTGTGGACCGCTTCCCCCCCTACTTCCAGGCGGACGGTGGCCTCTTCCACCACCTCTTCCTCGGGACCCAAGGCGCAGGGGTCTTTCTGGCCGAGAACCCGAAAACCCAGGAGATGGAAGTAATCCTTGCAGGTACCCAGAGCCTTGCGCATCAGCAACTCAAACGAGGCCTCTGCCCCTTCGAATTGAAACCCCTGGGTTTCCAGTTCCTTAAGCTTTTTGAGGATCGAGCTTACCTGGGGATCCTTGCTGTCCAGATCAATGCCGAATTTTTTCGCTTTGTGGAGAATGTTGCCCCGCCCGGCCTGGTCGGAGATCAGGATGCGCCGGACATTACCCACCCGTTCGGGATCGATATGCTCGTAGGTCAGGGGGTTGCGCTTGACGGCGCTGACGTGAATTCCGCCCTTGTGGGCAAACGCCGACTGACCGACATACGGCTGGTACTTGTCATGGGCCAGATTGCCAAGCTCGGTCACAAAGCGGGAAGTCTCGGTCAGTTTGGGCATGTTCTCGGCGGCGGCGAAATAACGTTTCATTTTCAGGGCCAGGGCGGGCATGATCGAGGTCAGGTTGGCGTTGCCGCAACGCTCCCCGATCCCGTTGATGGTGCCCTGAACATGGCGGGCGCCAAGGGAGACGGCAATCAGGGAGTTGGCCACCGCGCACTCGGAGTCATTGTGGGCGTGTATTCCCAATTCCACCGGTAATTCTCCGGCACCCCCTCCTTCCTCGGCGCCCCCTGCCTGACCATTGCCCCGGAGCCGGACGGTGGGAGCGGAGGCCTTGATGGTCGCGTTATCCAGGTGTTGTTCGACTTCCTTGAAGATGGTGGCGATTTCCCCGGGCAGAGTACCGCCGTTGGTATCGCAGAGCACCAGACACTGGGCGCCGCCGGCCACCGCCCGTTCCAGAGTCTGCAGGGCGTACGGGGGATTGGCCTTGTAGCCGTCGAAGAAGTGTTCGGCGTCGTAGAAAAGAAACTCCACATGGGGACGCAAATAGGCCAGGGAATCCTCGATGATCTGGAGATTGTCCTCCAGTTCGATGCGCAGAGCGTCCCGCACGTGGATATCCCAGGACTTGCCGAAAATGGTGATGGCCCGGGTCTTGGCGGCCACCAGGGCGGTCAGGTTGGGGTCCTGGTCCGGCGGCTTGCTGAAGTTGCGGGTGCTGCCAAAGGCGGCCACCACCGTGTGTTTTAACTCGTAATTGCGAATTTCCTCGAAGTAGCGGGTGGACGCCGGATTGGCCCCGGGCCAGCCGCCTTCAACGAAATCGACCCCGAGTTCGTCGAGCTTCAGGGTGATGCGCACCTTGTCCTCCACCGAGAGGTTGAAGTTCTCGGCCTGGGTGCCATCCCGCAAGGTAGTATCGTAAATGGTCAGTTGCTCGCCCATGTCAGCGCCTCATTTGGCTGATAACATTGAAAAACTAAAAAAGTAAAGCTGTCCGTTTACAGCTTGAAGGCATCGTGGAGGGTGCGGACCGCCAGCTCGGTGTACTTTTCCTCGATCACGCAGGAAATTTTTATTTCCGAGGTGCTGATCATCTGGATGTTGATCCCCTCCCTGGCCAGCACATCAAACATGGTGGTGGCAATCCCGGTGTGGTTGCGCATTCCCACCCCGACAATGGAAATCTTGCTGATATTCTCCGAGCCGCTCACCCCTTCCGCGCCGATTTCTGTCGCCGCCTGCTTGATGATTTCCATGGCCCGCTGGTAATCGGTTTTGGGAACGGTGAAGGTGAGGTCAGTAAGATTGCCATCCCGGGTGTTTTGAATGATCATGTCCACCACGATTCCCTCACGGGAAACGGGGTTGAACAGTTTCGAGGCGGTACCCGGCGTGTCGGGAACCTTGCTGACGGTGATACGGGCTTCATTACGATTATAGGTGACCCCGGAAACGGGATTGGATTCCATACTCTTGTCCTCCTTGACAACCCAAGTGCCTTCTGTATTGGTAAAGGTAGAACGTACCTGCACCGGCACCGTGTGCTGCTTGGCAATGGTGACGGAACGAATATCCAGGACTTTGGCCCCCAGACTGGCCAACTCCAGCATTTCGTCATAGGAAATGCGGTCGATTTTGTGGGCCGAGTCGCAGATGTTGGGGTCCGTGGTATAAACCCCTTCCACATCGGTAAAAATATCACACTGATCGGCCTTGAGGGCCGCCGCCAGGGCCACCGCCGTGGTGTCCGAACCGCCCCGGCCCAGGGTGGTGATGTCGCCGCCCTCGGTAACTCCTTGGAAACCTGCTACTACTACCACTTTTCCGGCCTCCAGGTGGCCATTGATGGTTTCTTGATCAATGTTTTGAATGCGGGCCCTGGTGTGCTGGTCGTCGGTATGAATTTTAACCTGGTAACCCAGCAGGGAGACGGCATCGAAACCCATCTCCTTGATGGCCATGGCCAGCAGGGAAACAGTGACCTGTTCGCCGGAGGCCAGCAATACATCCATTTCCCGGCGGTCGGGAATGTTCTGCATTTGCCCGGCCAGGTCCACGAAACGGTTGGTTTCACCGGCCATGGCCGACAGAACTACCACCATGCGATGCCCTTCCCGGTGTTTGCTCAACACCCTGCGGGCCACTGATTTGATCTTGTCCGGATCGGCCACGGAAGTGCCGCCGAACTTCTGAACGATTAGCGCCATGTTTGTTTTTGCCCTTATGTTTTTGCCGGAGTTGACCTTCCGGACAATGCCGAGGTTGCACTTACCAGATCTGCACAGAACTCCTCAAGATAACTGCTGGCCGGGAAAAATCAAGAGCAGGACAACTATCCTGTGACATTATAAATTGGTGTTTTTTTTGCAGCCTGCTGAGCCGGCATTTTTTTGCTTGAGTTAACTACCAGGATTTTGATAAAAAATTAGTATTCACCTCTGACCTCACCGGTCTTGTCCGGTGAATATAAGCTATTATCCTGGTATAAACAAGGGATCCCGGTCATGAATCTATCCATTGTCGATGCTTTACAAAGCATTAAAAGCACCGGCATCTGCTTGCTTACTGGCGCCCGGTCGAGCTTGGTCTATATCTTTGCGATAATCAGCGTCGCTTTGTTTTTCGTTAATATAACCCCGGCCTCCCTGACGGATTATGCGGTCTTGCCGGAAGCGGTTGATTCAGCCGCCAAGTACCGGGGCCAACCGACGAAAAAGACTGATTACTCCCGTTTTCATGGGGAATTGCAAGCCGGCGACACCCTGGATGACACCCTGCGGCAAGCCCAAATCAATGCCGAAGATCGCCACCGGATCATCAGCGCCCTGGATGAATTGCTGGATTTGCGCGCCCTGCGCCCCAGGGATCGTTTTATGGCGGTTTTTGACCACCACGACACCGTGGTGGAATATCGTTATCAAGCGGGGCCGTTGGATATTTACCGGGTTCAGCGCACCACCGATGATGTTTTCCAGGCCGAAAAAATGAATGTGGCCCTGGAGAGGAAAACCAAAAAAATCAGTGCCGAGGTCGAGTCATCCCTCTTTGCCGCCTTCAAAACCCACGGGGAAAAAGCCCGGCTGGTTTACAGTTTTGCCGATATTTTTTCCTCCCGGATGGATTTTAATGCGGAAATCAGGGCCGGAGACCGTTTTCAGCTGATTTTTGAAAAGTATTACCAAGGCGGTGAATTTGTCGGTTATGGACCCATTATCCATGCCCGTTACCAGCAGGCCCGGGGAGAGGTATTTGAAGCCTTCCGCTTTGAATCATCCGGCAACCCTGCCGCTTATTTCGACGCCGACGGCCGTGAACTGGCGGCTAACTTTCTGCGTTCGCCGGTGCCCATGGCCCGGGTTACCTCCGGTTTCACCCGGGGCCGCAAGCACCCCATACTGAACGAGGTCCGGCCTCATCTGGCGGTCGATCTGGCCGCTCCCGCCGGCACCCCGATCAAGGCCACCGCCGACGGCCGGATCATCTTTCGGGAAGGTAACGGGGATAACGGCAATTTAGTGGTTTTAGAGCACAGCGACGGTTACTTTTCTTACTATGCCCATCTATCCAGCTTTGAAGAGGGGTTAAAGGTTGACGACCGGGTGCTCCAGGGTGATATTATCGGCTTTGTCGGCTCCACCGGACTGGCCACCGGCCCCCATGTCTGTTATCGTATCCGCCGCCACGGCGAGTACATCAACCCCATGAAACTGAGTTTCAAACCACGGTCGGTACTAAAAGGCGAGGTATTGGCCCACTTCCGTGAGCAGGTCGAGGACACCATTCGGCTGGCAAAAAATCTTGACCGGACTGACCGGCAGGTCATGACCAGCAGAATCACCGTGACTCCGGATTATCGCCCCACCCTGCTATAAGATACTCTACATGACTGAACACCCCCCACCACTTAACACCGAGTCCCCCCCTTTTAACGTGGTCCTGGTAGAGCCGGAGATTCCCCCCAACACCGGCAGTATCGCCAGGCTTTGCGGAGCCACCGACACCGTGCTGCACCTGGTTCATCCACTGGGCTTTAAGGTCGACGACAAACACCTGAAACGGGCCGGACTTGATTACTGGGATCAGGTAAAGATCGTAACCTGGCCCAGTTTCGATGAATTTCTCGCCGCCCAGGATGAAAGGAAACTGCATTTTCTAAGCAAAAAGGCCGCCAGAGTTTATACCAGGGTCTGTTTCCAGCCCGGGGATTTTCTGGTTTTCGGCAAAGAGACCCAAGGCCTGCCTGAAGAAGTGCTCTCCCTTTATGCCGATCGCTGCTGTGCCATTCCCATGAGCAACCCGGGTATTCGCAGCATCAATCTGGCCCAGGCGGTGGCGGTGGTTTTGTATGAAGCGATACGCCAACGGTAAACGTCCGGCAGCATCATATGGCTGAGGTGCTGCCGGGCATTACGGAGTTTTCATAAGGGAGATGGCCAGATCCGCCGCCTTTTGCGAGGCCCCGCCCCGGCCCAGTTTTTCGCGAACTTCCGCCAGATCTTTGAGCATGGTTTGGCGGCGGGTGGGGTTGTCCAGCAAATCGGCCATTTCCCGGCTGATTGCCAGTGGTTCGGCCCGGTCCTGGATCAGCTCGGGAATTACCTCTCGGCCTGCCACCAGGTTTACCAGGGTGCCATGGGGTACATTTACCAGCAGCCGCCCGATCAGATAGGTTAAGGGTGAGAACCGGTAGGTCGCCACCGTCGGCACCCCCAGGATTGCCAACTCCAGGGTGACGGTGCCGGAGGCGGCCAT